>JAFMEV010000142.1 GCA_017856545.1 Chitinophagaceae bacterium | reverse complement strand
TGTGTTGATAATATAAATGATACACCCCTTTTACATAAATCATCCCATTGGGATCGTTCATCCATCCAGCCTTAGGAGTGAAATGAATTGAAGGCCTGTATAGCTTATCCGTTTTTTTAGAGACCGATTTTTGAAATATTCCTTTTAAAGAAAACTTCTTGGACTGAGCCGATATATTTGAGTGGATGAAGAGCACTACAATAGCGATGAAAAAATGACGTAATTGCATATGGTTGAATTTCCTAATTGTTAACATGAAATTAAGCAAAGAGAGTTACTAAATTGGAATATATTTGATAAATAATTGAAGTACTATGGCCATTTCAGCATGGGAGCAATCCACTTATTTCGCGCCAAAAGATGTGGTGATTATTGGATGTGGATTTGTGGGTTTATGGACAGCGCTTGAGCTAATCAATAAATACCCCAAAATGCAAATCACCATTTTGGAAAGAGGCGTAATACCTTCTGGAGCAAGTACACGCAATGCCGGATTTAGTTGCTTTGGAAGTGTATCAGAATTGATGTACGATATAGCGTTGATGGGTGAAGCCAATATGTTAGAGACGGTGAAGATGCGTTATGATGGATTGCAAAAAATTCAAAGAACCTTTGATAAAAAAGTGATTGACTATGATCAATTTGGAGGCTATGAATTGTTTGAAAAAAATGGCCCCTATGATATTCAACAATTAGATAAGGATATTGCTTATCTCAATAAAATTTTGGCGCCTGTTTTAAAAACACCCAAGAAGAATGGGAAGTATGTGCCCATCTATTCTAATGAGTCCAAAAAAATTAAGCAATTAGGTTTTCAAGCAATTGAAGCATTGGCTTTTAGTCCATTGGAAGGACAGTTAAATTCAGCAAAACTAGTACTAGCATTACAACAAGCAGTACAGTCCAAGGGAGTGCATATATTATTTAATACAGAAGTCAAGAAGTTTAAGTCGCACAAAAAAGGAGTAACCATACATACTAATTTGGAAGCCCCTTTAGAGACCAAACAATTGCTGATTTGCACCAATGGATTTGCAAAACAATTGATGCCAGGTTTAGATGTGGTGCCAGCAAGAGGACAGGTATTTATTACAGAACCTATTCCTAATCTGAAGTTCAAGGGCACTTTTCATTTTGATGAAGGCTTTTATTATTTCAGAAATGTAGGTAACCGATTATTATTAGGAGGAGCAAGAAACAAAGATTTTAAAAACGAAAAAACCTATTCATTAGATACCTCTCCTATCATACAAAAAACCTTGGAAGAATTTATGATGAAACGCATCCTTCCAAAGGGATCCAAGAAACCCAAGATCGAATTAAGATGGAGTGGCACCATGGGTATGGGCAAAATCAAAAAACCTATTATTGAAGAAGTGCAACCCAATATATTCTGCGCGGTGCGTATGAGTGGAATGGGTGTGGCGATTGCACCAATTGTTGCAGAAAGAGTGGTGAAATTAATGAAGGGATAAGCTCAATCCATCTTCACTTTCTAATTAGTATCTTTGCCTCATGGGTCAGAAAAAATTAATCAAGTTTGCTGCTATAAAAGAATATGAAAATGTGCTAGAATATCCGCAGGATATGCAAGGCAAGTGGGCGGCATTTTTTGGAGCATTAGAAAAAGAGACTACCAATATTCATACTGAGCACCTCACAATTCATCCAATAACCAAACCATTGGTAGTAGAACTAGCTTGCGGTAGAGGCGAATACGCAGTGGGATTAGGCCGCATGTTTCCTGAACAAAATTTTATTGGCATAGATATTAAAGGGAATCGTATTTGGAAAGGTGCGAGCATTGCGAATAAAGAAGGATTAAAAAATATTGCTTTTGTAAGAACGCAAATAGATCAGGTGGCAACTTATTTTGGTACCAATGAAGTGAGTGAAATTTGGATCACTTTTCCAGATCCACAATTAAGATGGTCAAAAGCAAAAAAACGTTTAACGCATCCTAAATTTTTAAGATTGTATCAGCAGTTTTTGAAGCAAGCTGATGCGTCTAATAAAACAGGTATAGTACATCTAAAAACAGATAGTCCTAACTTATTTTTATTTACCCTTAAAGTAATTGAGTTATATGGCTTGAACCTTGTATACAAAACAGACGATTTGTATGCAGAAGCTACAATTGATCCTCGCTGTTTAATCAAAACATACTACGAAGGCAAAGACATCGCACAAAGCAACAAGATTCATTATATTCAGTTTACTTTAGATAAAGATCTACCACTATCACTAGATGAGGTCTTGAAAGAAGCGATTAAAGATATTCCTTTAGACGCAGGTGAACTGTTAAGAATGCAATCATATGAGCAAGAATAGAGAGGAACATGAGGAGTATTATATAGACGCTAAAGGCCGTTGGGTCTTTACTGCGCTATATCATGAGAAGAGAGGATATTGTTGCGGCGAAGCATGCAAACATTGCCCTTATGATTATGAGTCAGTACCAGAACCCATTAAAACAAGGGCTTTACAATTAAGAGAAGTGGCTAATAAAAAAGCACCCTCTAAGGATATCTCTATAAAAGACACACAAAAGCATTTATAGTAATGATTATCTTTGCTATAGATGCAGTACACGCCTAAGACCAAAGATTTTTTTCAAAACGTATTTGATGTAGTAAGACTTATTCCCAAAGGAAGGGTTACTAGCTATGGGGCTATTGCTAAGTATTTGGGTACAGGCGGAAGCTCCAGAATGGTGGGATGGGCCATGAATGCATCCCATGGTGTAAAACCAAAAGTGCCGGCCCATAGAGTGGTGAATAGAAATGGCATGTTAAGTGGGAAGGCGCATTTTGAAACCCCTACTCAAATGCAAGAACTCTTAGAGAAAGAAAAAATAAAAGTCCAAAACGAAACCGTAGTGGACTTTGACAAATTATTTTGGGATCCTATGACTGAACTTTTATAGTTCAAAGATCTAGTTATAATAAGGGCTAATCATTAAATATACCAATGGGCCAGTTACTGCA
>JAFMEV010000141.1 GCA_017856545.1 Chitinophagaceae bacterium | reverse complement strand
TATCTTCGCCCAATGCAACAAGCGTATTTAGATGGTTTAAATGAAAGGCAAAAAGAGGCGGTGCTTCATATCAAGGGTCCTTTAATGATTATTGCCGGTGCGGGTAGTGGAAAAACAAAAGTCTTAACTAGTCGTATTGCTCACTTGATGCATAGCGGGGTGGATTCATTCAATATTTTGGCGCTGACTTTTACCAATAAGGCAGCCAAAGAAATGAAAGAGCGTGTAGAGAAAATCTTAGGGAGTACAGAAGCAAGAAATTTATATATAGGTACATTCCATAGTGTGTTTGCACGCATTTTAAGAGCAGAGGCAGAAAAACTAGGTTATCCTCAAAGCTTTACCATCTATGATACAGATGATTCTAGGTCTGTTATCAAAGCAGTCATTAACGATATGGGTTTGGATGACAAACATTATAAACCCAATGTAGTGCATAACAGAATTTCTAGTGCCAAAAACGCTTTGGTAGGTCCAGCGGAATATGCATTGGATACTTTTATTCAACAAGAAGATGCAAGATCTAATAGACCTGCTATTGGAGATATTTATGCAAGTTATGTTGCGCGTTGTTTTAAAAACGGCGCGATGGATTTTGATGACTTGTTATTTAAGATGCATGAATTGCTAAGAGATTTTCCAGAAGTCTTACATAAGTACCAACATAAGTTTAAATATTTATTAATTGATGAGTACCAGGATACCAATCCGGTACAGTATCAAATTGCTAAATTATTAGCAGCCGTGCACGAAAATATTTGTGTGGTAGGCGATGATGCACAAAGTATTTATAGTTTCCGTGGAGCAACCATTGAAAATATTTTACAGTTCCAAAAAGACTATGATGATGTAAAACTGGTGAAGCTAGAGCAGAACTATAGAAGTAGTGCTTCTATTTTGGAAGTAGCTAATTGCGTTATCAAAAATAATAAAGGACAAATTCCAAAAGAGTTATGGACGGAAAATGAAGCAGGTGATCAAATTCGATTGGTACGCACCATGACCGATAATGATGAAGGTAGATTTGTAGCGGATGCTATTCAAGAAAATAAATTAAGAAATCATTTTGTCAACAATGATTTTGCCATCTTATACAGAACCAATGCACAATCAAGATCTTTCGAGGAAAGCTTAAGAAGAACGGGCATTGCTTATAAAATTTATGGTGGTCTTAGCTTCTATCAAAGAAAAGAAGTGAAAGATTTTATCGCTTACTTAAGAGTCATTGCAAATACCAAAGACGAGGAAGGGTTAAAAAGAATTATTAATTATCCTGCAAGAGGTATTGGTAAAACCACTGTGGAGAAGTGTTTGGTATTAGCCAATGATCAGAACATTACTTTTTTTGAAGTATTAGAAAAAGCTAAAGCATTTGGATTTAAAGCAGGAACGCTCAATGCTATAGAAGAGTTTGTGACCATGATTAAATATTTTCAAAATCAGTTGACCAAACACAATGCTTACGATGTTGCAGTACAAGTTGGTAAGCATACCAATATCATTAAAGAATTATTCAACGATAAATCTACTGAAGGTTTGGCGCGTTATGAAAACGTGCAAGAATTATTAAACTCTATTAAAGAGTGGACCGAAAGCCCAAGCAATGAGGACGGTGAACAAGGTGATAAAAGTTTAGGTGCATACTTACAACAAATCACTTTAATTACTGATGCAGATAATGATAAAGAAGATAGTGATGCTGTAAAATTAATGACAGTGCATGCTGCAAAGGGTTTGGAATTTGCTTGTGTATTTGTAGTGGGCTTAGAAGAAACCTTATTTCCAAGTGGAATGAGTATTAATACAAGAGAAGAATTAGAAGAAGAGAGAAGATTATTTTATGTAGCCGTGACCCGTGCAAAAAAACATTTATGGTTAAGCTATGCCAATTCTAGATATCGCTTTGGACAATTGGTACAAAACGAACCTAGTAGATTTATTGAAGAAATGCCTGAAGAAAAATTGGATAAATCTTCTGCAGGGGGTGGCGCCAGAAATCAAAGTACTACTGCTGGATGGGGCAGTGCATATGATCGTATGCATCCTGGAAGAAAAAATTCAGGTGGCGGAAATTCCAGCTCAAGTAGTGTTGGTTCTAGCAAGCCAAGTTATCTTCCAGTGAATCCACCTACTTCGGTGAACAAAAACCATATTCCTTCGGCCAATTTTGTGGCTGCTGACCCATCTCAGTTAACCGTTGGTTTGAGGGTAGAACACCAAAAGTTTGGATTTGGATTGATCAAAGAGATCGAAGGTTCTGCACATAATCCAATTGCTATGATCTTGTTTGATGCCAATGGAGAGAAAAAGATCATGCTGAACTATGCCAAATTGAGCATTGTGCCCAGCTAATGAAGGTTTTTTACCTTTCGATATCGGAAAATTAAGGATCTGTTCGCCTAGGAAAGGGTCCCTTCCGGTTCAATTTGATTATTTTTGTATTCGAATCGATTTTAAACGCATTTATTATGATTACTACAGGAAATACTATTGTGAGCATTTATACAGAAATGACCCCTAACCCAGAAACAATGAAATTTGTTGCCAACAAATTATTGTATCCTGGAAAAAGTATTGATATATCAGAAGAAGCGCATGCAATTGCTTCTCCTTTAGCAAAAGAATTATTTAGTTTCCCTTTTATCAAAAGTGTATTTATTGCTAGCAATTTTATCACTTTAACTAAAAGTGCTGATACCGAAGATTGGCAGGATGTTATTCCTACAATCAAAACCTTCTTAAAAGAGTTCTTGGAAGCAGGTGGCGTTGTGGTAAACGAAGAAGAGGTTGCTAAATTCAAACAAGAAGCAACCAACACGGTACATGCAGATGATGATGATATTGTTAAGCGTGTGAAAGAATTATTAGAAAATTACGTGAAGCCTGCTGTTGAAATGGACGGTGGTGCGATTCAGTTTAAAAGTTATAACGAAGGTGTGGTTAACTTAATGTTACAAGGTTCTTGTAGCGGTTGCCCTTCAAGTATGGTAACTTTAAAAGCAGGTATCGAAGGAATGATGAAGCGTATGATTCCAGAAGTAAAAGAAGTTGTGGCTGTTGCTGAGTAGTAATTTTCAAGACCTT
>JAFMEV010000140.1 GCA_017856545.1 Chitinophagaceae bacterium | reverse complement strand
TGATAAGAGGCCACTAGCTTTTGAACAACAGAAGCGGTGGCCTCTTTCTTTATTAAGTTAATAGTACAACCTCCAAATCCTCCACCCATCATTCTAGCGCCAATTACATTTGGATTATCCTTCACTTCTTTTACTAGAAAATCAAGTTCTGGACAACTCACTTCATAGAGTAATGAAAGTCCATCATGCGTTGCAAACATTTTTTGGCCAAATGCTGCTAATTGTCCTTCTTGTAAATCTTTTGCTGCAGCTTGGGTTCTCTCAATTTCTTCAATAACATATTTACAACGGTTATACACTTTTGTCATTTGACTTGAATCAACACATTCATTTAACATATCCATACTCACCTCTCTTAAACTTTTGGTAGACGGATATCTTTGTTGGATCAATGAAATTCCTTGCTCACACTCTGCTCTTCGAGTATTGTATTCGCTACTGGCCAATGCATGCTTGATTTGCGTGTCCAATAAAACAATATCGTAGTTTGATAGTTTTAAGGGATAATATTGATAATGCATTGTTTTACAATCCAATAAAATCACTTGATCTTTTTTCCCAAACATACTTGCAAATTGATCCATGATGCCACATAAAACACCTGCATATTCATGCTCAGCTTTTTGAGCCATCTTGGTTAATTGCATGCGATCTAAACCCAATGAAAATAACTCATTGATGGCAAAAGCTACTGCACACTCTATCGCAGCAGAGCTTGATAAACCTGCGCCAATAGGTACATCACTTTTTAATCGAAGGGTAAATCCTGCAGGTATTGTAACTACCTTTTGAAATTGAGCAATAACTCCTATAATATAGTTGGCCCAATCTTTAGAAGACTTGGTAACAGTGTCTAAGTTGAGTGTATAGGATTCTTTTAAATCTTCTGCAAATAAATGTATTGTGCTATCTTCTCTTTTTTCAATATACACTGTAGCTGCTTTTTGAATAGCAGCAGGCATTACAAAACCTTCGTTGTAATCAGTATGCTCCCCAATTAAATTAATTCTTCCGGGTGCTTTTACTGTAAGGTGTTGCATGAATAAATGATGCGACTGTTTTTAGAAACTCAATTGATTCGACAATCTCTTTAATTCTATCTCTGCAATTTTTGCCGTGAACTGTAAACTGGTTAATCTAAAACCAGCAGTCTCAAAACTTTGTTGTGCTTGTTTTACATCTACCATAGTGGCTTGGCCTAATTGGTATTTTTGCATCACCAATCCTAATAACTCTTCCGACATTTTAAAATTATCTTGCTCGATTGGTGCTTGCTTAATACTATTCAGGTAGTTCTTATAGGTTTTAAATAATTCTGTATTTAAATCTAAAGTTGCATTCTCTAATTGTAATTTAGCAGACTGAGTAGCAATCTTGGCATTGTTATAAGCTCTCTTGCTTGCTCCGCCATTATAAATGGGCAATGCAAGGTTCACACCAACGAATGTACCGTAACTTTCATTTAATAAGATAAAACCCGCACCATTTTGATTGCTATTGTAATTGTATCCTGTATTTGCTCTAAGTGTTGGATACATTATAGCTCTGGTTTCTTTTTCAATAAACTGATTCACATTAATCAATTGTTGAGCAGATTGTAATAATGGATGATCTTTCATTTTAGCTTCTACTTCTGCCATTTTGATATTTTGATCTACCATGATAGATTCATCAAATGTATAATTTGAAGTAGCAGGTACTACCATACTATTATATAAATCAGCCTTCGCTTGATCTATGACTACTAATTGATTTTGTTTAGCTTGTATTAAAGCATTTAAATCTATATTAGATTGTAAAACATCGGCTTGATTAGCAAGTCCTACTTGTTGTCTTGTTTTAACAATTGCAACTCTTTGTTCAGATGCTTCAATAGATTTTTGAATGGTCTTTAAAAAAGCTTCTTGTCTTACTACATTATAGTATTGTTGCATTACAATACTACTGGTATTCAATAATTGATTTTGCAATGTTGCAGCAGTTTGCTTTTCTATACTCTCTAACCTGCTTTTAGTGGCAGCAATTCTGAAACCATTAAATAAAATCATACTCACACTCAAATTCCCACCCACTGTGCTACCTTCAACACCACTTCTTGTCGTGTTTCTTGATGGATCAGGAAATGTTTGATTGATAGTAGTTTGTGTATTGTTATTATTCAATGTGGTTGTTACAGTTGGCAAAGCGCCTGCAACACCATAACTGTTATTGTTTTTAGCAATAGTTACACTGTTTTCCACCAACTTGATATCATAACTATTTTGAAGGGCTATCTTAACTGCATCAGATAAACTTAATTTTTCTTGTGCTTTTATTTCATTCCCAAAAACAAATACCAAAACCAGTAATAGAAAGCTATTTTTTTGCATACAATGTGATTATTGAACCAAAGTACCTACTGATTCACCTTTTACAATTTTAATTAAGTTGCCTGCCTTATTCATATCAAAAACAATAATGGGCAACTTGTTCTCCATACATAAAGTGAAAGCAGTCATATCCATCACTTTTAAATTTTTTGAAATACATTCTTGGAAACTGATTGTTTCAAACTTTTTAGCATTGGGGTTTTTCTCTGGATCTGCATCGTAAACGCCATCTACTCTTGTTCCCTTTAAAATCACATCAGCTTTCATTTCGATGGCTCTTAATGAACCTGCAGTATCTGTAGTGAAATAAGGATTACCTGTGCCAGCGCCAAAAATTACCACACGTCCTTTTTCTAAATGTCTTAATGCTTTTCTTCTGATATAAGGTTCAGCCACTTGTTCCATATTAATGGCTGATTGTAATCTTGTATACACTCCGATTTTTTCCAACATTGCTTGAATAGCCATGGCATTGATCACCGTTGCCAACATACCCATATAGTCACCATGTGCTCTTTCAATACCGCTATCTGCCTCGTTCATCCCTCTATATATATTACCACCGCCAATTACAATAGCCACTTCTATTCCCAAAGCCACTAACTCTTTAATCTCATTGGCATATTGCTCTATAATCTTTGGATTGAATGGGTCTCCATTTCTTTCATTTCCTAATAAAGCCTCACCAGATAGTTTTAAAAGGACGCGTTTGTACTTTGGCTGCATAGTTAGACAGATTTATACTTGCAAGATACAAATTT
>JAFMEV010000139.1 GCA_017856545.1 Chitinophagaceae bacterium | reverse complement strand
AGAACCAGAAGATAATTCATAATGCAATAAATAACGGAACTGAAAAATACTATGTAATAAACATAGGTAGGCAGTTCGGGAAAACTTTATTGGCATTGAATCAAATGTTATTTTGGGCTTTAAATAATAAAGGATCTAAGATAGCATGGGTAAGTCCTGTATATAAACAATCTAAAAAAGTATTTGAAGAAACGTTTAAGGCGTTTGCTAAAAGAATGGAGATATACCGAAAGGTTAACCAATCCGAGTTAATTATAGAATATATTACGGGCTCAACAATTCAATTTTTTAGTGCTGAGCGATACGATAACATTCGAGGTTTCACATTCGATTACTTAGTTTGTGACGAGTTTGCCTTCATGGATGAAAAGGCATGGACAGAAGTTTTAAGAGCAACTGTTTTGGTAAAAGGTAAAAAGGTGCTTTTGATTTCAACACCAAAAGGTAAAAATCATTTTTACAAGATGCACCAATTGGATGGCACTAATGAGCAGTACAAGTCGTTCACAATGACAAGTTACGACAACCCAATGATAAACCCATCCGAGATAGACGATGCTAAATTAACCTTACCTGAAATGATATTTAGGCAGGAATACTTAGCCGAGTTCATTGATGGTTCTGCAATGCTATTTAATAACAGACAATTAACAGATAATAAATCTTATGGTAAAGCATTTGCAGGTATTGACTTAGGAAGGGCTGACGATTATTCGGTGCTATCTATATTCAACGAAAAAGGCGAACAGTTCTACATTGAAAGGTGGAGACATAGTGACTGGTCCACAATAGTAAAGAATATCGCACAAGGCTTGAGGACAAATAATGTCCAAACTGCATTAGTTGAGGTTAACTCTATTGGAGATGTAATCTTTGAAATGCTACAAAAGGAATGTTCAAGTTACTGTACTATCGAAGCATTTGTAACTACTAACCAAAGCAAAAAAGAAATAGTAGAAAGTTTGATAGTGGCCAATCAAAACAAAGATGTTAAATTCTTAAATGTAGATTGGTTAGATAAAGAACTTGAAATGTTTACCTACGAATATAACCCTAAGAGTAGAGTAATTAAATACGGGGCTACAAGTGGATTTCATGATGATGGTGTAATGGCTTCATGTTTAGGATTCCATTCTTACTCTAAATACAAAACAGGTAGATACACAATAATATAATTAAAAGGTACTTTTTAAAATGATGAAGATTGAATTACCAACAAGCTGGCACGACATATCAATAGAGAAATTTCCTTTAATCTATGACATAGTTCGAGATAAAGAAATAGATCCTATTGATAGAGAAATTCGTGTTATTTCGATTTTAGCTGATATTACAGTTGCAGAAGTTGAGAAAATAAGAATAGACCAACTAAAAGAACTTATCAAGGCTGTAAACTTTATTTTCAAAATGGAGTTTCCTAAATCAGTTGAGATGTTTAAGCACAATAGTTTTAGATGGGTAGTAAATTATGACATCACTAAATTAAGTGCAGGAGACTTTATAAGTCTAAGCAAATTAACAGAAAGCGAAGAAAGTATTATTGGTAACTTACCTCAACTTGTGGCAATGTTTGTTAAGCCTTATAAACTTAAATGGCTTAAATTAAAAGAAGTTGAAATGGATTATAAGGATAAAGTCGAACACATTAAGAGTATGAATGTTGGCATAGTTTATCCTTTGTGTGTTTTTTTTTGCAAAGTTATAGAAGGTTTGTATCCTCATATAGAGGACTATTTGGTAAAACAAATGAAAGAAGCGAGGATGACAATGGAGAACGAATTGAACGAACTGAAGAACAAAAGCATTTAGACTATTGGAGCTGGTATGTTACATTGGATAGCTTAAGCGGAAAGGATAGAAGTAAATGGGACTTTTACTTAAACATGAATGTAGTTGCGTTTTTAAATTATTTGAGTTACATAAAAGATAGGAATAAATGGCAAAAATAAACCAACAGCAATTTAGTGAGTTAGACAACTTTTTAACTGATTTAGAAGATAAGCTAACAGGTGAGCAAGACATTTATTCTGAAAAAGTAAATGATTTTTTAAAAAGAGTTAAGGATAATTTAGAAAAATACAAGTTTAATGCTTCCGGGAATTTATCTCAATCATTAAAGGCATTACCAATTAAGCAAAAACAAAATGGAGTTACAGTAACCATTGAACTCGAAGATTACTGGCAAGACTTAGAAAAAGGAACAGCACCAAAAGGATATTCAAAAGAAAACAGAAAAAAGCTACAACCTAAGATTTTAGAATGGATAGGTAATAAACCTGAATTGCAAAGCATAGCAGGAGATAAAAAAGGACAAAGGTCTTTATCCTATGCAATAGCTACAAACATTCTTAAAAAAGGAACTATCAAAAGATTTGGATATAAAGGTAAACCATTCTTAACCGAAGAGATACCACAATTAGAAAAAGACATAACACAAGAATTTGAATAATGGCACTAACAATATACAACACACCTAACAGCTACGCACCCGTTTACAACCAAATGATATTTACTTTGAGTTCAACAAACGTTGCTCAATCTAATTTTAGGTACATAGCAGATATTTATGTAAATGGTTCAAGTGATTACACTAGATTAGAAGTAGGCAGAAATCCAAGTAACAATTATGGTACTTTTGATGTGGCTGGTATCATTCAAAACTTTTTAACTAGAGACTTTGAAGATAACACAACTACATTTAAGCAATGCGGTAATTCGATAGCTTATTATGAAGTAAAGTTTGGCGAGCAGTATGGGGCCAGTAGTGGAATTACAAACTATCCTAACTTAACAACAAGTTCAGGTTATTGTTTTAACGGGGTGTTTAGTCCATTAGACTTTTTAGACTTTGCAACAAACACTTATGTACTTCAAAATAGTTCAAGCCAATTCCTTACTGATAGGCCAACTTTTGAATCGAGAACAGGTGAAAAACTTATTTTAGGTTTTATGACTGATGCTGCAAACGAAGCCTATAATTTAGAAATTATAAGTTACTACGATGAAGGCACGATATTCAATACAGTTACAGTTGCTAATCCTTACGCATCAATAACCAATAGGCAAGACCGTTCAATTAATGTTCGAGTAGATTATGACTGGTTAACTAGCTTAGTCAATGCTGATTTATCAAGTGGTTC
>JAFMEV010000138.1 GCA_017856545.1 Chitinophagaceae bacterium | reverse complement strand
CACCACCTACCACGTTATTATCAATTGTAGCGATATAATAATAAGAGCCAGGTGTGTTATTAAATAACTCAAATAAAGCATCTGTGGTTGGATCAAAATAAACTGTTCCAGGTTTATTCGCACCAAACTCTTCGAGTGCACCACGAATTACTTTAGCAATATCTATATTGTCTTTTTGTTCAATGGGTCTTATTTGGATAGTTGGGTTCATTTATTTCCAAGCTTTATATTGGTTAATTAAACCGTTGGTTGAACTATCATGGCCTTTCACAGTATCATTATTTCCTAATTCAGGTAAAATCTTATTGGCTAATTGTTTACCCAATTCAACTCCCCATTGGTCATAACTAAAAATATTCCAAATAACGCCTTGAGTGAAAATTTTATGTTCGTAACATGCAATCAAGAAACCAAGCGTTTCTGGAGTAATTTTTTCTATCAAGAATGAATTGGTTGGTTTATTACCAGTAAATACTTTGAAAGGTGCTAAGAATTCAATTTCTTTTTCAGATTTATTAGCTGCTTTTAATTCAGCAACTACTTCAGCATGTGTCTTACCATTTAAAAGGGCTTCTGTTTGCGCAAAATAATTACTTAATAATTTATCGTGATGATCCCCAATAGGGTTATGACTTTTTGCTGGAGCAATAAAATCACATGGGATCATTAAAGTGCCTTGATGTATTAATTGGTAAAAAGCGTGTTGACCATTGGTACCAGGTTCTCCCCAAATAACTGGGCCTGTTGCATAATTCACTGCAGTCCCTTTTCTATCGATGTATTTACCATTGCTCTCCATATTTCCTTGTTGAAAATAGGCGGCAAATCGATGCATATATTGATCATAAGGTAAGATTGCTTCACTTTGAGCTCCAAAGAAATTGGTGTACCAGATTCCCAATAATGCCATGATGACTGGAATATTTTTTTCTAATTTCTCTGTTTTAAAATGATTATCTGCTTGATGAGCACCTTTTAATAAAGCTTCAAAATGATCATAGCCAATGGTTAAAGCTATTGATAATCCAATAGCACTCCATAAAGAATATCTTCCTCCAACCCAATCCCAAAATTCAAACATATTATTACTACTAATGCCAAAAGCATTTACCGCTTTTTCATTCGTACTCAATGCCACAAAATGTGTTGCGATATGTGCTTCATCTTTTGCATGTTCCAAAAACCAATTTCTTGCAGTATGCGCATTGGTCATGGTTTCTTGTGTAGTAAATGTTTTTGAAGCAATTAAAAATAAAGTTTCTTCTGGATGAACTTTTTTTAAGGTCTCTGCAATGTGTGTTCCATCCACATTACTTACAAAATGTACTTGAATACCATCTACCCAATAAGGTTTTAAAGCTTCCGTAACCATTACAGGGCCTAAATCACTACCACCAATGCCAATGTTTACAATAGACGTTATTTTCTTGCCTGTATATCCTTTATGTGTTCCACTATGAATGGAGTTACAAAAAGTCTTCATTTGTTGTAATACTTTTCTTATTTCAGGCATGATATCAGCTCCATCCACTTCTATAGAACTATCCGAAAAATTTCTTAAAGCAGTATGTAATACAGCGCGATTTTCTGTTTCATTGATCGCCTTGCCTTCAAATTGAGCCTTAATTGACTTTTCTAATGAACATTCTTTTGCTAATTGAAATAATAATTGCAATGTTTTGTCTGTGATGATATTTTTTGAATAATCAAAAAGTATATTACCAGTATTAATAGCATATTTATTAAATCTATCTGTATCTGCTGTAAATAAGTCTTTCATGTGTTTGCGACTCATCTCTTCTTCGTGATGTTTTTTTAAAACAAACCATGCTTGAGTCGTTGTTGGATTAATTCTTTCTAACATATTCCTTCTTTATTTTCTTACTTTATAATTGCTTTATTATTTGTATGGTATCCTGAATGTTATCTGATGTAATATCCAAATGAGTTACAAATCGAATTTGAGTAGGGGACATAGCCATCGCAAAAACGCCCTTCTCTTTTAATTGGTGCGCAATTTGGTGAGCTGTGTTAGGGCCTTTAATATTCGCGATCACAATATTGGTCTCCACTTCTAAAATTGAAGAAACAAAAGATGTTTGCATTAATGCATCACTAATCAAAAGTGCATTAGCATGATCAATGGTTAATCTGTCAATATTATTTTCGAGTGCATACATACATGCTGCGGCTAATGAGCCTGCTTGTCTCATTCCACCACCCAAAACCTTTCTCCATCTTCTTGCTTTTTTAATAAATGCTGCAGAGCCAATCAAAACGCTACCAACAGGTGCTCCTAATCCTTTGCTCAAACAAATTGAAATAGAATCAAATACCTTACCATAGTTCAATGGATCTTCTTTTTTATGAACAATGGCATTAAATAATCTAGCACCATCCAAATGTAATTGAAGGTTATGCTTGGTAGCCACTTCTTTTATTTGAATAAATTCATTAAAATCATAACATGCGCCGCCGCCTCTATTGGTCGTATTTTCTAAACTAATTAATCTACTAATTGGTTTATGAACGTCTTCAGGATTGATGGACGCTACAACCTGCGCTGCAGTTAATCTACCTCTGTTACCTTGTAATAATTTAACGGAACATCCAGCATTAAATGCAATACCGCCACCTTCGTATTGATACACATGGGATAATTCTTCACAAATCACTTCGTCTCCTGCTTGGGTATGTGTTTTAATGGCTACCTGATTGGTCATCGTGCCACTGGGGCAAAATAGTCCTGCCTCCATTCCGAACATTTCAGATATAAATTTCTCTAATGTGTTAATGCTAGGGTCTTCCATAAAAACATCATCTCCAACAGGGGCCTGATGCATTCTTTCAAGCATTTCTTTAGATGGTCGGGTAACGGTATCTGATCTGTAATCAATCATGTGGCGAAGATAAAAAAAGGGGGGCATAATGCCCCAAATATTCAACAAAAAGGGCCTAAATGGGGGTAAAATTCTAGTAATTGGGGTTTTGCCCATTAATTTGTCTAATTACTTGAAAAATAGTACCTTTGCAGACTGACAATACTATACTATTTTAGTATTTTAGTCGTTATCCATATATAAATAAATTCTTTGCATGAGGCAGCTTAAAATTGCTACACAGATTACCAACAGAGATTCTCAAGCGGT
>JAFMEV010000137.1 GCA_017856545.1 Chitinophagaceae bacterium | reverse complement strand
AGAAATCTCTGGAATGGAGAAATGGGGTCATTTAGAGAGCTATCAAGAGTATATTAGAACAACCCCTTCCTTATTCCCGTTTTCAAAACTTATTAATAAAAAATCAGTCATGCTTGGGATAATTATTTGTTTTTCAACCGTATTGGCTTTTGGTCAAAAAGAGGTTTCATCTCCTTTAACTATCAATGTCTCTCCAAAATCTATCGGAATCATTACTACTGTAAAATCAAGCTTAGGGGAAGCTACTTCAAAAGGGAAAGTGGGTATAAGTACCAATCAGGCAAAATTGTATTTAAAATACAATAAAAATAAATCTACAGTTGTTTTTGAGGTGAAAAATGCTTCTCAATTATTGTCTTCCGGATTAGGTACTAAGTCGATTTCAAGAAATACTGTTTCTTGGAATTTTGATGCTTCCAATGAATCTCAATACAAATTATACATCACTACAGCTAGTGATTCAGCTCAAAATTTTATAATTTATTCAGGCTACTTATATTTCCCTCAATTAAATAAATGGAAGTTGATCGCCAGCTTTAAATATACTGGATCTACTGAACATATTATTTCTGCAAATACTTTTAAGTCTAGTAACTTAAATACTAAATTAGAAGATCTTTTTACAGATACATGGAGTCAAGGCGATAATGGAGCTTGGATTAATATTCAAAATGTAAGCAATCAAAAACCTTTTTTGCCTCCTTTTTCTGACCTTGATAGTACAGCACGTGCTCAAAAAGATTCTATCATTATAGCAAAAACTATTCAAGACAAACAAACAGATGCTAATAATTATAAAAATGGTTTATACTATACATTATTGAAGCCGTCATCGCAATCCGAATTTGTAAAAATCACAGATACTGTTTCTATTTTTTATAAAGGGTATTTAATGGGCACTGATATTGTATTTGATCAAACCACTAATGAAACAAGAACATTTCCTTTAGCAAGATTGATTAGAGGTTGGCAAGTTGGTTTAGAAGGCACGCGTGTTGGTGAAAAAGTAAAATTATTGATTCCATCTGGCCTAGCTTATAGCATTCGAACCAGGTCACCAATGATACCTCCTAATTCTATTTTGGTGTTTGAAATTGAAACAATAGCTGTCAGGCCCAAAATGTAATTAGTATTTTACTCTATTAAAAACTACTTTTTGTAAATTAATGACACTGTAATTTACTACTTCATTATTTCCTTCAATTTTCTTTCCAGAGCTCACTTCAAATATTAATTGATCAGCTTTTAATTCATAGCTAGAAGTTAACATTACGCCATGTGTTTCAAATACTGAATAAAGTTTGTTATTAAAATAATAATTCATTAATTCAATACCATTGTTTTCGTCAGTTGCATAGGTTTGGGTAGCGCTATCCTTTAATACTAATTTATAATCTTTCACCATTGGCATAGTTTTAGAAAGATAACTAGTTTTCCATGTCCAAATATTTGGTTGATTCGTTTTTTGAACATCAAGTTCTACTAAAACACTATCTCTTAATTGCCCTTTACCATATATGTACATTGTTCCTTCCCATTTTCCAATGCATTTATCACCAAATCTTTCTTGGGCACAAACCGAAGATGTAAAAAAAGACATAAATAAGAATAAGAAGATACTATTTAGTTTTAGAAAATTATTTCTTGAATTAAGCATAAAAAAGTATTGATGATATTGAATAGTAACAAGTAATCTAAAAATATTAAAAATAATTCATTTATACATTAATTTATTTGAAGGCTGATTATAAAAGATTAATTTTATATTTATAATTGGATTATGTCAATATCTATTCAACAACAATTAAATCAATGGGGTTTTGAAAAACATCCTTTTGTTTTTTTAATTGACTTCGAATGTCTAAAACCAATGTGCTGGTCACTTAAGGAGCCAATTATTAATTTTGAATATGATTTTAACGGGT
This sequence comes from Chitinophagaceae bacterium, assembly GCA_017856545.1. Lineage (GTDB taxonomy): Bacteria > Bacteroidota > Bacteroidia > Chitinophagales > Chitinophagaceae > Sediminibacterium. Next base: position 1,234 of record JAFMEV010000137.1, on the reverse strand, counting down.
TTACCAATATTGTTAAAAGAAATAATCTAAAAAAAGAATTTGACAAAACTGTACAATTCATTAAACATCCAATTTCTCTTGATTCTTATCAAAAAAAATTTAATTACGTTAAGGCTGAAATAGAATTAGGTAACAGCTTTTTAGTCAATCTTACTTCTTCAACAAAAATTGAGACTCATTTGTCACTTGAAGATATTGTTCAACATGCACATTCAAAATATATATGCCATTTAAAGGATGAGTTTGTTTCTTTTTCACCAGAAACATTTATTCAAATAAATAATGGCAAAATAAGGTCATTCCCAATGAAGGGAACAATTGATGCAAATATTCCCAACGCTAAAGAGTTGATTTTGGCTGATCCAAAAGAAATTGCTGAACATGCCACTATTGTAGATTTAATTAGAAACGATTTAAGTAGGGTATCTCAGCATGTCAGGGTCACTAAGTATAGATATTATGAGGAAATCCAAACCCAAGAAGGAATTATTGGACAAGTTAGCTCTATGATAGAGGGGAGTTTGCCTCATAATTATCATGAGAAAATTGGGGATATCATTTTTAAATTATTACCTGCAGGATCTATTTCTGGAGCGCCAAAAAATAAAACACTTCAAATTATTCATCAAGCTGAAAATGCTGAAAGAGGATATTATACTGGTGTTGCAGGTTATTTTGATGGGGTAAATTTGGAAAGTTGCGTATTAATCAGATATTTACAAGCGGATAATGCATATAGAAGTGGTGGGGGTATTACTTCGCAAAGTGATTTAATCAAAGAATATCAAGAAATGATCAAAAAAGTATATGTTCCCTTTTTTTGAGACCATAAGATATACAAATGGGATTCCTGAAAATCTAACACTACATCAACAAAGAGTAGATTATACCCTTAAGCATTTTTCTGCAAAAGCTTCCATTGATTTAGCTAATCATATTCAATCAATGACTAGCAAGCCAAGTATGGATAATAAAGTGTATAAGTGTCGTTTTAAATATGATGTAGATGGACATATAGATATTTCTTTTGAGCCCTATTCCATTAAAAGTATTCAAACCATCTCTATACACGATATTGGGAGTAATCAATATCCTTTTAAATATACAGAAAGAACCTGGCTAAATAATATTCTTAGAACAGCAGGAACCGACGAGGTGATTTTGACACATAAAGGATTTATAAAGGATGCTAGCTATGCAAATTTGGTATTCTTTGATGGAAAGACTTGGATCA
>JAFMEV010000005.1 GCA_017856545.1 Chitinophagaceae bacterium | reverse complement strand
AAACAGATTGGTATGGTATTGATGATGGAACTAGATCATTACCTGCTGGTTATGTAACTAAATCTGTTTTTGATACTACAAGTTTGGCTGGAAAAACAGCTTTGGGTAAAACCATGTCTAGTAATTGGGCGCCTATTTCAACGACAGCTAGACCAAACATGAGTCTTCAAATGAATGGAGGATTTGCAGGAACATTATTTGGAAAGAAAATTGGCGGTATTATTGGTATTAACTATGCTAATGCATATCGATTCCAAGACAATATTAATAACCAAAACCAATTGTCTAATTCGGGTGTAAAACCATTTATAGAATTAAGAGACAACAAGTATATTAATGATATTAATATGGGTGCAATTGCAGGATTTTCAATGTTCTTAAACCCATTAAATAAAATAAGCTACAAAGCTATTGTGAATGTAAAAACAGCTAATGCATACACCGAAAGATCTGGATCAGTATATGATAGACAAGAAGCTGTGAAAGGTAATGAGTTTGTATTTGGTCAAAATGTTTTCTTTACGAATCAATTGAATGGTGAACACAGTATTTCACAAAAATTAAAATTCAATTGGTATGGCGCGTTCAATATTTTAGATAGTTATTCTCCAGATCAAAGAAGAATTTTATATACCAAAAGCTTAACTGGATCTGATCCTTTTATTTTGAACATTTCTAATACTTTATCTCAGCAATCAGGTAGTCGTGTTTTCCAATCTTTATCAGATTATATATATACTGGAGGAGGTGACCTTACTTATAAGATTAAGCAACAAACTATTAAAGCTGGTTACATGATTCAAGTAAAAGATCGTTTATACGATGCTCAATTATTTGCGATCACTATGCCAGTAGATAATCCTGCATTGAGATTATTACCAGCAGAGTCTGCATTTGTTCCTGAAAATTTTGGAAATGGAACGGATAATAAATTTGCCTTCAATTCTATTCAGAATCGAAATTTCAGATACATGGCGAATACGATTTTAAATGCTGGTTACTTACAATTAGATAATAAGTTATCAGAAGCAATTAGAGTTGTATGGGGTTTGAGAGTGGAACATTTTGATCAATTGGTTGGTTCAGTGAAAACATGGGATCCAAGACATACTTATTCAAAAGTGACTGATTTCTTACCTGGTTTAAATGCCACTTTGAAATTAACGCAAAAAGCGAATTTAAGATTAACAGGTTCTCAAACCATTATTAGACCTGAGTTAAGAGAATTGTCTGCATTAAATATCTATGATTTTGAATTAAACGCATCTGTTGCTGGTAATCCTTCTTTAAAAAGAACTAAAATCACCAATTTAGATGTTAGATATGAATTGTATCCTCAAGCAGGTGAATTATTTACTGCAGGAGTTTTCTATAAGAATTTTGAAAATCCAATTGAAAGTATTTTCCAGGAAGCTGGTGGTGGATCTAGTTTGTTCTCTTTCCAAAATGCTGCAAAGGCAACTGCTTTTGGAGTTGAAGTAGAGGGAAGAAAAAAATTAACTAGTCGATTTACTTTACAAGCAAATGGCTCTTATATCAACTCAGAAGTGAAAGATGAAAAATTGGGCGTATCTAGAGCATTACAGGGTCAATCTCCTTATTTGATCAATGCAGGTTTATTATACGATATTGTTGAAAAAGGATTTAACATGACTGCTCTTGTAAATCAAGCTGGTAAAAGAATTTATTTAGTAGGTGATATACAAGCAGGTGCAGGATCTCCGGATGTGTATGAAAATCCAAGAGCATTACTAGACTTTCAAATGAGTAAGAAATTTGCAAACAATAAAGCTGAATTAAGAGTAACCATATCTGATATTTTAAATCAAAGACAAATTTTCTATCAAAATAATAGTACTAATACTAATTATGATAAGGTTAATGATGGAGTTCGTTTTTCTAGACAATATGGTACAACTTTCGGAGTAACAATAAACTATTCTTTATAATAAACAATTCAAATAAATTTTTTTAAATACAAAAACAATGAAACAATTATTTTATTTATCTCTTGCTTTTCTAGCCATTACTGGTTGCAGAAAGATTGAAATGGACGGTGAAAAAGAAATCTTCGTAGTAACGAAGGAAGTTGCTCCTGTTGGGGTGGTATCTAATACCATTACTTTATCAGGTAAAATTACAAAAGACACTACCTTGTATGCAAAAGACGTAAACTACCTTTCTGGTATTGTTTATATTACAAAGGGAGTTACTTTAACAATTCAAGCTGGTGCAAAAGTGCAAGGAAAATCATCGGGTGCAGAAGTAGCTTCTTTGGTTATATGCCGTGGAGCTAAAATTGTAGCAAAAGGAACACCTGAAGCTCCAATTGTATTTACTTCTGCTGCATTAAATCCGCAATCGGGTGATTGGGGTGGCGTTGTGCTTTTAGGTACAGCAACAGTAAATCAAACCTTAACTTGGAAAAGTGTAGCTGTAAAAGGTTTAACTTCTGTTGAAGGAGGTATTAACGATACAGAAGTAGGTTATGGTTTAGCTGGATCAGGTGATGCAGCATTTCCTACAGGGAACGATGCCGACAACTCTGGTATTTTACAGTATGCAAGAATTGAATATGCGGGTTATGCATATCAACCAGATAATGAGTTAAATAGTTTAACAATGGCGGGTGTAGGAAATGGAACAACCATCAGTCATATTCAAGTAACTTATGCAAAAGACGATGCATTTGAGTGGTTTGGTGGCACAGTGAACTGTAAATATTTAATTGCATACAAAACACAGGATGATGATTTTGATACAGACTTTGGTTATTCTGGTAAAGTTCAATTTGGTATTGTTTTAAGAGATTCTGCTATTGCTGATATCTCTCAATCTGAAGCTTTTGAATCAGATAATGATGGTCCAGGATCTAATAACACTCCAAAAACAACTGCGGTATTCTCTAACATTACTGCTATTGGACCAAGAATTGATCCAACATCTGGCAGAGGAAATACTTTATACAGAGGTGCTGTTCATATTAGAAGAAACTCTGGGATTTCTATTCAAAATGCAATTTTTGCTGGATGGCCAGTAGGTATTGAAATTGATGATTCTAGAGTAGCAACTGATGGGTCTACTTATAAAAATTTAGTGGATAGTGTTATCAGACTTAAGAATATTACATTAGCTGGTAATACTCAGAATTTGAGATATTCATTGAAATCAGGTGGCGTAAACTACCTTACAGATTTTACTAATATCTTCAACGCTCCATCAAATGGTAATACAATTTTAACGCTATCAACACCAGATATCTTAAAATTGATTCAACCATTTAACTATACCAATCCTGATTTCACTCCTTATGCAAGTGCTGGTCCAGCAACATCTGGTAATTTAAGTTCAAGCTTTGGTCCTTTAGGTTTGAACACTTCTTTAGATTATAAAATAAATGGAAGTTTTACTGATGCTAAATTACAAGATCCTTTCTTTGAAAAAGTTACATTCAGAGGTGCAGTGGCTACTTCAGGTGTAAACCAAACATGGTGGAAAGGTTGGACAGTATGGAGATAAAATAAATTGTTTATTGTATTCAATATAAAAAGCGTCCTGATTATTCAGGACGCTTTTAGTTTTACCAATATCGAAAGAATTTAAACTAGACTAACAATTGTTTTTTATTACCTTCGTGAAACTGTTCAAACATGATTTTTCGAAGTTTTTTTATTTTTACTATTTTAACATCTCTACAGATTTGTGTTATTGCGCAAGATTTTAACCCAATTGATAGTATTATTAATGCTGAAATATCTCAAAAAAATACCGCTGGTGGAGTTGCTTTAGTTTTTCATAAAGGAAAAGTTGTATTAGATAAAGCCTATGGATACTCCGATATAAGTGCGCAAATTCCTATGCAGACCAATTCTATTTTCAGAATTGCTTCAATGACAAAAGCTATCGTTTCAATTGGTGTATTACAATTAGTAGATAGGGGTATTATTCAATTAGATGATCCTATTGAAAAATATATACCTGTTTTTTCCAAGCAAAAAGTGGCTATCATTAAAGGGGAAGGATTTGAATTGATAGATAAAACTCGATCAATTACCATAAGGGATTTATTGTCTCATCAGTCTGGAATTAGTTCATCCGATGAATTCCCAAAATATAAAAACTTATTTATACAATATGGTTTAGACCAAGGAATGAATCGGGGTTTTAAGAATTTAGAAGAAGAAGTAAATCAAATTGCCGCAATGCCATTAGTGCATCAACCTGGAGCAAGATTTAGTTATGGCTTAAGTACAAATGTACTTGGCAGGTTGATTGAAATTGTTTCTCAACAGAGTCTTGATCATTATTTACAAAAGAATATTCTAATGCCTTTAGAAATGAAGGATACTTATTTTTACTTACCTGATGAGAAGAAGAATAGATTGGTTAAAACATATTTTAAGACCACTGCCAATCAATTAGAAGAAGTTGATACAGCATTATTCCCCATTAATTATCCTTTACAAAAAGAGAGACAATACTTTTCGGCCATTGGCGGGCTAGTTTCAACTACCCATGATTATTTAAAATTTTTGAATTGTTTATTAAATGAAGGAATTGCATCAAAAGGAAAAATGATAATAAGTAAAGCATTACTAGATCAATTCTGGACTAATCAATTGGGTAATAAAACCTTTATTTTTGGAGGGTTCCCTTCACCTAATAACTTTGGCTTGGGTGTTGGCTTAACAACTCCAAAAGGACAAAGTATGAATAATGCTTCAGTGGGTAGTTTTTTCTGGGGCGGCGCATTCAATACCGCCTATATGGTAGATAAACAAAGAGAATTAATAACTCTATATTTTTTTCAAAGAACACCCTTCGTGTTACCCCCATTGCTTTCTAAATTAGAAAAAACCTCTATTCAAATAATAGACCAATATCAATATGCAAGACCTTAACAATTTCATTCAAAATGCATTGGCAGAAGATATCGGTAGTGGAGATTACACAACCTTATCGACTATTCCCCATAATCAAATGGGTGAAGCTATTTGTTGGGTAAAAGAGGATTGTATCATTGCTGGAGTGGAAATGGCAAAAAAAATAGGTGAAATAGCAGATCCCTCTTTGAAGATTGAATTTTTATTCGAAGATGGAGCGCATATTTTAGCTCCTAAAAATATTGGCTCAATTAAAGGTTCTGTTCATTCTATTTTAAAATTAGAGCGCTTATTGTTGAATTGTATGCAAAGAATGAGTGCTATTGCTACAAAAACCAATCATTTAGTGCAATTGCTTGCTCCATTTCAAACCCAAATTTTAGATACAAGAAAAACAACTCCAAATTTTAGAATTGCTGAAAAATGGGCAGTAAAAATTGGAGGAGGCATGAATCATCGTTTTGGATTGTATGATCAAATTTTAATTAAAGACAATCATATTAAAGCTGCGGGAGGTATTCAAGAGGCTATTGATGCATGTGCAAGCTATTTGTTTAAGCATCAAATGCAAATTCCTGTAATAGTAGAAGTGAAAAATACAGAAGAATTTTTGATTGCTAATAATGCGAATATTGTGGATAGAATATTAGTGGATAATTTTACTCCTACAGCTATTAAATCACTGATAGATCAGCATATTTGTAGTAAACCAATAGAAGCTTCGGGTGGTATAACTGAGCAAAATATACTTGAATATGCTCAATCTGGAGTAAACTATGTTTCATTAGGAGATCTAACACATCATGTGCAATCTGTAGATATATCATTAAAAATTGTGTAGCATGTTATTTGAAAAAGAAATTGAAAAAGTAGGTTATCTAAGTAGGTCGGTTCCTGAGGGAATAAATCTTAAGGAAGCAATACTAGCTTTGAAGAAAGAAAAGAATGCCATCATATTGGCGCATTATTATGTAAGCGAAGACATACAGTCCATTGCAGATTTTGTTGGAGATAGTTTAGCATTAGCACAGGCCTCCAAAAAAGCATCTTCCGATATTATTGTTTTCTGTGGGGTTCATTTTATGGCAGAAACGGCTAAAATATTAAACCCAAATACAAAAGTAATTTTACCAGATTTAAACGCTGGATGTTCTTTGGCCGATTCTGCTCCTGAAGATGATTTCAGGGCATTTAAAAATAGCTATCCAGACGCCGTTGTAGTGAGTTATATCAATTGCAGTTCTGAAGTAAAATCAATGAGTGATTATATCTGTACTTCTTCTAATGCAATAGAAGTTGTGAATGCTATTCCAAAAGATAAAAGAATCATATTTGCGCCAGATAAAAACTTAGGATTGTATGTTCAAAAAGTTACAGGAAGAGAGTTGATTCTTTGGGAGGGAGCTTGCGTCGTACATGTAAATATTTCTGTAGATAAACTTGATGCTTTAGTGATTAAATATCCATCTGCCGAATTAATTGCACACCCTGAATGTTTACCTGAAATTTTAGACAAAGCAAAATTTGTAGGATCTACAAAGGCACTACTAGATTATGTTCAAAAATCTCCAGTAGAGCAATTTATTGTTGCTACTGAAGCAGGTATTTTATATCAAATGAAACAAGCTGTACCAAATAAATTAATTATCCCCGCACCTGCCTTGGAATCTAATTCTTGTGCTTGTTCTGAGTGTCCATATATGAAAATGAATACATTAGAGAAATTATATAATGCTTTGTATTATGAATTACCTGAAATTCAAGTAAAAGAAAGTACACAAGAGGGTGCATTGAAAGCTCTGAATAATATGCTATCAATTTAGTCATGATAAAACAGTATGATATTGTCATAATTGGCTCAGGCATTGGTGGACTAAGTACCTTGCTTTATTTAACTGAGACAGATGATTTTAAAAACGGATTAATTTCTATTGCTATCATTGCAAAAGGCGCTTTGGACTGCACCAATACCAGTTGGGCTCAAGGAGGCATTGCTGCAGTTGAAGCCATTGGTGATAATTTCGAGAGCCATATAAACGATACTTTAATTGCAGGAGCAAATACTAATAATAAAGAGATTGTCAATAAAGTGGTGCGTGCTGCTCCAGAATTAATGAAGGATTTAATAAGATGGGGAACTAACTTTGATAAGAATTTTCATAATGAGATTGATTTAGCAAGAGAAGGAGGCCATAGTGCTGCTAGAATATGGCATTATCAAGATCAGACAGGACAGGCCATTGAGCAAGCTTTATTAGCTCAATTGTATAAATTTCCAAATGTTGATATTTTAGAATTTACACAGGTAACTCAAATTATTCAAATTCAAAATGGATTTTTTCAAATTCAATTATATCAATTAAATAATGCCATTTTTCAAGACATTATTAGTTGCAAATTAGTTTTAGCAACAGGTGGATTAGGAATGCTATATGAAAAAACAACTAATCAGAAATTGTCTACTGGAGATGGTATATATTTTGCAAAAAAACTTGGTGCTACAATAAAAGATCTATCACTCATTCAATTCCATCCAACAGGCTTGGCTCAAGAAGGTAATATAGCTTTTTTAATTTCCGAAGCCTTAAGAGGAGCTGGCGCTGTATTGAGAAATAATTCAGGTCAAACATTTATGGCTAATTATGATGAACGCGCCGATTTGGCTCCAAGAGATATAGTTTCTAGGGCAATATTAGAAGAAATGAATAAAACTGGGACTAATCATGTTTATTTGGATGCCACTAAGGTAGATACATATTTCTTAGAAGCACATTTTCCAAATATTAAAAGACAATGCCTTGACATTTGTGGTATAGATATAGAAAAAAATTTAATTCCAATTATTCCAGTCCAACACTATTCATGTGGAGGGATTTTAGTTAATGAGTTTGGTGAATCTACTATTCCAAATTTATATGCAATTGGAGAAGTGGCTTGTACTGGTTTGCATGGAGCTAATCGTTTAGCTTCTAATTCGCTTTTAGAAGCAATTGCTTTTGCAAAGTTTTCAATTAAGAAATTATTACAAATTTCTAAGTGTGAAATAAATACCCAGCCACTAGCATTGAAGCCAAATTTTAAAAATATCGATATAAGATTGTTACAGCAAACAATGAGCAAATACGCTGGTGTAATAAAAACCAATCAACAATTATCTAAAGCACTTGAAATTCTCTTGAAAATTAAATCTGATGCGATTCTCGAAAATGTGCCAAAAATCGAATTTCTACAAAACGAGATGATGTTAGAACTAGCTATTGATCTATTAGATGACGCTATTTCTCAAAAAGAGAATAAAGGCGTACACTTTAATCTCGATTTAGTTTAGTACCTGATCGTATAAATGATGTATCAAGCCATCTGCAAGTCCTATTTTAGGAACATATATCTCATCTATATTGGCCCATTTTAAAACACTGGTATAGATATTTAACGCTGGCACCAAGACCTCTGCTCTATCTTGTCTGATATTGTATTTGTGCATTCTTTCTTCCACAGTTAGAGGTTCCATTTCGGCGAATATTTCCTTAATGGTACTAGTACTTAATGGACTACCATTTTTTGTACCGCTAATAGAGAATAATTTATTGATATTTCCACCTGAGCCAATTCCAATTAGATCTTGGTATTCTCTGCCAAGGTCTTTCAAGGTATCCTTTAAATCATCCCAAGTTGAATCTTTTACTTTCTTTGTTAAAATTCTGACTGTTCCAACATTAAACGATTTCTGCAATACCACTTTAGATTTGTGGTATAGGGTTAATTCTGTACTACCGCCCCCTACATCTATGTATAAATAACTCTTTTTGTCATCTAAAAGCTCTGCAAAGTGGTTCTCGTAAATAATTTCTGCTTCCAATTCTCCAGAAATAACTTCAATTTCTATGGAAGTTTCTTCTTCAATTTCTTTAATGATCTCTTTGGCATTTTGAGCATCCCTCATCGCACTGGTTGCGCAAGCCATATAATGTTCTACCTCATACACTTTCATTAATTGCTTGAAAGTTTTTATGGTATCGATGAGCATTTTTTTCTTTTTACTACCAATAAAACCCTTCTCAAACACGTCAAATCCCAGTCTTAAGGGAATACGCAATAAATTAAGTCGATTAAAGTTGGTTTCTTTGCCCCTTTGCTCTACTTCACAAACTAAAATTCTAGCTGCATTACTTCCAATATCAATTGCTGCGAGTATCAATATATTTATTTTTTTCCTTTTAGATAGTTATATGTCTGCTCTTGTGATTTATATTTCTGACGGCCTGAAGGTACATATTTATTCAATAATTCAGCATCTAAGATTCTAGCCTTTTGGTTATCCTTTAATTGAATGTTAATAATTTCAATGAGTTCTTTTTTAATCTTAGGATCAAGTATTGGTGCAGCCACTTCAATTCGGTGATCTAAATTTCGTACCATCCAATCTGCACTTGAAATGTAAACTTTTTCGTTACCATTATTATGAAATATCATTACTCTTGCATGCTCTAAATATTGATCAACAATACTAATAGCGTTCAATTTTTGGTTTAATTTTTGCTCTTTTTTATCTAGCGTTAAAATTCCTCTTATAATTAAATGTACTTCTACATTGGCTTTCACCGCTTTATACAAGTGATTAATTAAAAGGGGGTCTGTTAATGAATTGAGTTTTATAATTATTTTAGCTGGTTTCTTTTTATTGGCGTTTTTGATTTCATTATCAATTAATTGAATAATGGCTAATCGCATATTGGTTGGGGTTAATAACAAATTCTGCATTTTTGAAATAGGTTTATCTCCCAGTTCCCAATTAGTTAAATAATCAAAAACTCTATTAGCCTCATTCATTAAATTTTTGTTTGCAGTTAACAAACAATGGTCAGCATAAATTTTGGCAGTTTTTTCATTTAAATTTCCAGTACTAATAAACCCGTACTTAACTAACTTATTATTTACACGCTTTTGTATTACACACAATTTTGCATGCACTTTTTTATTAGGTACGCCTACTAATACATTGATACCCTCTTCTTCCATAATAGTTTTCCATTCTAAATTGGCTTCTTCATCAAATCTTGCTTTTAATTCCAAGAAAACCATTACTTCTTTTCCATTTCTTGCAGCATTGATTAATGCATTGATCACTTTGGAATTAGATGCTAATCTATAGGCAGTAATTTTGATACTTAAAACATTATCATCCATCGCAGCTTCTCTGAGCAAATCAATCACAGGATCGTAAGAATGATAGGGGAAATGCAACATAATATCTTTTTGTAGAACAAGATCAGATACTAAGTCTTTTTTTCTTAAAGTAGGATGAATAAAGGGTTGCGGCCTATTGGTTTTTTCTGGAACCACATTGGGGAAGTCCATAAAATGTCTAAAATTATGAATATGACCACCTGGTATTATACTACTCTTTCTTGTTAATTTTAATTTCTTTATCAAGAATTCTAACATTTCCGCATTCATCCCTTTTTCATATACAAACCTAACTGGCTTTCCTTTTCTTCTATTTTTTACTCCTTTAGAAATTTTTTCAATAAAGTTCATACCTACTTCTTGATCTAAATCAATTTCAGCATCCTTGGTAATTTTGAAAACATGGGCATCAAATTGATTAAACTTAAAATGAGAAAAGATAATGGGTAAGTTAAATTCAATCAAATCTTCTAATAGAATTATATTGGTAATACCAGTTGGAGAGGGAAGTACAATAAATCTTCCAACAGATCTAGAAGGTATTTCAATTAATGAAAATTTTTGATTGTAAGCATTATTTTTATTGCCCATTACTATAGCTAAGTACAAACTTTTATCTCTTAAGTAAGGAAGTTCAGGTACATTTTCGATCATCAATGGTATAATATAATGACGAACCTGTTCGTCAAAATAATTTTTTACAAACTCTTTTTGTTTTGTATTTAATTGTTTATCATCTACAATGATGATTTTTTTTGCCTTTAATTCTTTATTAATATTCCCCCAAATTCTATTGAATTCATTTTGTTGTCTTAGAACAGTCCTTTGAATATCGTCTAGAATTAAACTTGGGGAGCCTATAATTTCCACAGATTTTGACTTTTTATCTGCCAATTCTGCCATTCTCTTAAGTGTTGCCACACGAACTCTAAAAAACTCGTCTAGATTATTAGAAAAGATACCTAAAAATCGAATTCTCTCCTGCAATGGTACGGTTGGATCGTTTGCTTCTTGCAATACTCTAGCATTAAAGCTTAACCAACTTATATCTCTTGGGATGATTGAATTTTTCATGTTAATATGAATTAATAACCTTACGAAAATATCTAAATCGTATAGATCAAGTTACGCTTTAATATTAAGTTAATAATTTCTTAATACCTAGGTAATGTACTAGTAACCTTGTTTTACGTTTTTTACATAAAACTAACCCCAATGGACAAAAGGTCAATGGAAATTTGTGTTTTAAGTGATATACACTTAGGCACTTTTGGCTGTCATGCAAAGGAAGTGCTAAACTATCTGAGAAGTATTCAGCCCAAAACCTTGATACTAAATGGTGACATCATTGATATTTGGCAATTTAGTAAGCGCTTTTTCCCAGCAAGTCATATGGCAGTGATTAAAGAAATCTTTAATATGGCCAGTAAGGGTACAAAAGTGATTTATATAACTGGCAATCATGATGAAGCATTGAGAAAATATGCAGATTTTGAAATGGGTAATATCTTATTGACTGATAAAATTGTTTTTGAAATTAATGGTGAAAAGAACTGGGTATTTCATGGGGATGTATTTGATAGAACAACAAAAGGTAGTGCAAAGATTTTAGCCAAATTAGGTGGTTATGGATATGATTTATTGATTTTAATTAATAGCATATCCAATTGGGTAAGAAAATTAATGGGTAAGGAAAATTTAAGTTTTAGTAAAAAGGTTAAAAACAGCGTAAAAAAAGCGGTTTCCTGGATTGGTAATTTTGAACAAACGGCGGCAGAGTTAGCAATAGAAAACAACTATCAATATGTAATTTGTGGCCATATTCATCAGCCACAACAAAGAGTGGTGACCACTGAAAAAGGCTCGGTAACTTACTTAAATAGTGGTGATTGGATTGAGAACCTAACTTCTTTAGAGTATTATGATAAGGCTTGGAATTTATATCATTATGATCCTAAACAATTTGAACATGTATCTTCTGATAAAATTAGAATTGTTCATTTAAATAATGAATTGAATGTATTAACGGATGCTGTGGCGTTTCAAGTTTCTTTCTAATGAAGATTTTATATGCTATACAAGGAACAGGGAATGGTCATATTAGCAGGGCTGTTCAATTAGATCCATATTTAAAAAAATATGGAGAAGTGGATTATTTTTTAAGTGGATCTAATGCTCAATTAAATACGAGTTTACCCATTAAGTATAGAAGTAATGGGCTAAGTCTTTTTTACAAAAAAAATGGAGGTTTGGATTATCTAAAAATAATGAAATCTTTTTCTTTTAAGATTTTTAAAGATGCTAAAAGATTACCTGTTGAACAATATGATGTGGTAATCAATGATTTTGAATTTGTGACCTCATTGGCTTGTAGATTTAAAAAGATACCCTCTATACATTTTGGACATCAAGCAAGTTTTCAAAGCAAAAAGACACCTAGATCTAAAACATTTAATCCAATAGGTAATTTGATTCTTAACAATTTTGTTCAATCAAAAAAATATGTAGGATTACATTTTAAACAGTTTGATGAAAATGTATATAATCCCATTATAAAAGATGAAATAATAAATGCAACTCCTATTAATGATGGGCATATTACTGTTTATTTACCTCAGTATTCGATAGCATTTTTAGAGCCTTATTTTTTAGCACATGCTAATTTTCATTTTGAAATATTCACTAAAGAAGTAAAGCAAATTACTTGTAAGAAAAATATCTGCTATTTCCCTATCAATAATAATGGTTTTACTCAAAGTATGATAAGATGCTATGGAATTATTACTGCTGGTGGTTTTGAAACACCAGCTGAAGCTATGTATTTGAATAAAAAGGTAATGAGTATTCCCATCATTGATCACTTTGAACAAGAGTCCAATGCTGTTGCCTTGGAAAATATGGGTGTAAAAGTGTTAGACAAATTAGATAAAAATTTTGAAGATCATTTCAATCATTGGGTAAAAAATATGAATCCAATTAAACTTGAATTACAACACTCTACCGAAGAATTAGTGGACTTATTATTTAAAAAAGCATTAAACTAAAAGTATGTATATTATTTTAAACCAAGAAGGGAAAAAGATTGCTTATATTAATAATATGATCATTCTAGATGAGACCAAAGAGAACGTATTGGGTATTTTAATTGGAGATTGCTTTTTTGGGAAAAGCACTAAAGTGATTGGTAAGATATTTAATAGTACTGCTTACTTAGTGAATGGTGAGATTGTTGGAAAAGTGGAAAGAAATAAAGAACCCAAATTAAGTAGTGTAAAAAAATCACATCTTTTAGAAGCTTGGGATATTTTAACGAATGTAAAAGAACACACTTGCGAATGGATTAAAGAATCAAAAAAATGGTCAAAGAAATCTTTAGAGCATCATTTATCATAGATATAAAAAAAGCCTCTGAAAATTCAGAGGCTTTTTTTATTGTGAACTTTATTATTAAGCATTAAATGCTTCTGATACACCTTTGTGTAAAATTTTTCCAGCTCTAATATTCAATCCTTTTGCTAATGCTGGATTTTCTGCAGTTGCCATTTCCCATCCTTTATTCGCAATAGCAATTGCATAAGGTAATGTAGCTTGGGTTAATGCTCTAGTGCTTGTTTGTGGAACAGCCCCTGGCATATTAGCTACACAATAATGAATAATATTATCAATCGTAAATACTGGATTTTCGTGTGTTGTAGGTTTACATGTTTCAATGCAACCGCCTTGGTCTACTGCAACATCTACTATCACTGAACCCGCTTCCATTAATTTCAAATCTTCTTTCTTTACTAAGTGAGGTGCTTTAGCGCCATGTAATAATACAGCACCTACTAATAAATCAGTAGTTGGTAATTTATCTTTGATAGCCAACAAGGTAGAATATTGAGTGACTACATTTGCTGGCATTACATCAGAAAGGTATCTTAATCTCGATAAATTAGTATCCATAATAGTTACGTTTGCTCCCAAGCCAGCAGCCATCTTCGCTGCTTGTGTTCCTACTATTCCGCCACCAATGACTAACACTTCAGCAGGCTTCACTCCTGGCACACCTCCTAATAATTTTCCTTTACCACCAAATGGTTTTCCTAAATAATATGCACCTACATTAATAGCCATTCTTCCTGCTACTTCAGACATAGGTACTAATAATGGTAAAGAACCATCTGCTAATTCTACCGTTTCATAAGCGATACACACTGCGTGAGTTTTCATCATTGCTTCTGTCAATTCTTTTGACGCTGCAAAGTGGAAATAGGTAAATAAAATTTGACCAGATTTAATCAAACCATATTCTGCAGCCAAAGGTTCTTTTACTTTCACAATCATTTCTGCAATATCAAATACTTCCTTTGCAGTTGCTAAGATTTGAGCACCCACGGACTTGTATGCTTCGTCTGAAAATCCAGAACCTGCACCTGCCTGCGTTTCAATGTACACTGTGTGGCCGTTTCTTACTAAAGCGTCTACACCTTCTGGTGTTAGACCAACTCTATACTCTTGAATCTTAATTTCTTTAGGGCAACCTATGATCATAATATTGGTTTTATTTCTGTACAAATTTGGTTCAAAAGAAAATATTTTTATCAAATATCAAATAATCAGTAAATTTTACTATTAAAATCTCAAATAATGGAAAATATCAGTAATTTAGAGTGTAAATCTGCTTAAAAACAGAAAATATTCCTTTTCAATAAAGATTATATATGCAATTAGATACAACCGATCAGTCCATTTTGCGCATTCTGCAAAAAGATGCATTGGCTACATTAAAAGACATTAGTACGAGTGTAAATCTTTCCGTGAGTCCTACACATGATAGAATTAAAAGAATGGAGACAGAGGGCGTTATTCAAAAATATGTGGCATTAATTGATCGAAAAAAAATTGAATTAGGGATGGTGGTTTTTTGTCACGTGACTTTAGATAAACAAACTAAAAATAATTTTGCCGAGTTTGAACAAACCATTTTACAATTTGATGAAGTGGTTGCTTGTAGTTTGGTATCTGGGAGTTTTGATTATTATTTAAAAGTTGTTTCAAAAGATGTAGAAACATATAATAAATTTTACCAAGAAAAATTAGCAGTGCTTCCTATGGTGGCACATATTAATAGTTTATTTGTAATGGATGAAATTAAAACGACTACGTCTTTACCCATTTAGCCCATCAGCTTAAACATTGATTACACTTCATGTTAACATTTACAATCTAATTTCAAAAATATATTTATGTACGATATTCCTTATTTTAAAGCTAGCAATCACCAAGAGGTTTTAGACTTTATGCAAGCCCACCCCTTTGTGACCATTTGTGGTGTTGATACAAATGGTTTGCCGGTTGCTACGCACATTCCAGTACTTATTAAAATTGAGCATGATAACATTATTATTAGTGGCCATGTAATGCGTAAACAAGATCATTCCATCGCATTTGAATCCAATAAAAATGTATTGGTAATTTTTTCAGCACCTTCTGCATTTGTAAGTGCAAGTTGGTATACTACAAAAAATATGGGCAGCACTTGGAATTACCAAACCGTTCATGCAAGAGGTGCTTTGGAAATGAAGGACGAAGCACATTTACGTAAACTACTTACCGACCTAACTTTGTATTTTGAAAAAGACCCAGATTCACCTACTCAAGTAAAAAACTTATCGGAGGAGTATATGCAGCAAAACATGAAAGCAATTTATTCTTTTGAAATTGTTGTGACACAATTACATCATGTGTTTAAATTAAGTCAAAACAGGGATGAAGCATCACATACAAACATTCAAACTGAATTAAATAAAGGGGATGCAGCATGTCAATATATGGCAGCTGCTATGAAGCGAAAGTAGTTTGATTATTTTTTTGCTGGTTCAATTAAATCCCAAAGATTTCCATACAAATCTTTGAATACGGCAACAGTTCCGTAATCTTCTTCATGTGGTGCAATAGTAAATTCGACACCTTTTGAGGTATAGTGATGATAGTCTCTGTAAAAATCATCCGTGTATAAAAATAAAAACACCCTTCCTCCTGTTTGATAACCGATATATTTTTCTTGTTCTGGTGTTGCCGCTTTTGCCAATAACAACATACAACCATTTTCTGCTCCTGTTGGTTGTACCATCACCCATCTTTTTGTTTCGGATAAAATAGTATCTTCTATTAATGTAAAACCGAGTGTATTGGTATAATAAGCAATGGCTTCGTCGTAATCTCTTACCACTACTGCGATATGTGCTAAATGTTGTTTCATATTTCAAATGTACAAATATTTGAAAGCTTTGATTTATCTTCATCAAAGTTTATAATCACTTTATGTCCAATACTAAGAATTTAATTTTTGATTTAGGCAATGTGTTGTACGATATTGATTTCGTAAAAATGTATGATGCCTTTGATCAATTAGGTGTGCCCAATATTGAAAATCATTTTACTTTAAATAAATCTGATCAAATATTTTTTGATCTTGAAAAAGGGCTAATTAATGAAACTGAATTTTGCAAAGGATTCAATACGCTTTATAACTTAAACCTAACGCATCAACAAATTATGGATGCTTGGAATGCCTTATTAGTAGGTTATAGAAAAGAGAGTATTGATTGGGTAAAAGCCCATAATGGTCAATATGCTACTTTTTTGTATTCCAACACCAATCAGATTCATTACGATCAATTTATCCCACAATTTGAACGTGAAATAGGCGGAAATTTCGAAAGTCTTTTCAAAACACCCTATTTTTCGCATAAAATGGGTCAAAGAAAACCAGATCCAGCCTCTTTTCAGTTTATTTTGGATAAAGAAGGGTTAAAAGCAGGAGAAACTATATTTATTGATGACAATGAGCCTAATATCATTGCTGCTGCGTCTATTGGCTTGCAGGTTTTATATCTTCAGCCAGGTATGCGGGTAGAAAAAGACCTTTTAATTAGTTAAAGGGGACTTTTAAGACTTATTTCTTCTTAACTTCTTCAAAATCAATATATTCTGCATCAACCGTCTCCACTTTGGGCTTATTTGCCTGCGTTTGTTGTTGCTGGTAATGGGCATTATGTTGCTCCTGAGCTTTTTTAGCAGCTGCCTGCATTTGCTCCATATTTTGGCGAACCGATTTTACCCCTCTACTTACTGGTACCACTATTTCAAAGATGACTTTGTATAAGAAATAGATTAATAAGCCATATAATAACATCTTCATCATGGCACAAAAATACAGCTATAGGCAATATTATTGGGTTATTTCATCCCGTTTTATTACCTTTGTTCCAGAATAAGCAGAGAAATGAAGGGAACGAAGTCGTTCCCTTCTTCTTTTTTAAACATGGAAGTAAACGACTTAAAAGCAAGGGTATTAGAAATATTGGAACCACTGTTGGCAGAGGAGCCCAATTATTTCTTGGTATATATTAAGGTGAAGCCTGGGCATATTATTAAAGTATTCCTAGATGGCGATAATGGTTTGCCTATTGAAAAATGCATCTATTTTAACCGAAAATTATACAAAGCCATTGAAGAAGCAGCTTGGTTTCCAGAAGGTGATTTTGCTTTAGAAATATCTTCTCCTGGTGTGGATGAGCCTTTATTGTTTAAAAGACAGTACACCAAAAATATCGGAAGAAAAGTGGCGGTTACATTAAATGACGAAACGGTGAAAGAAGGTGTATTGACTACTGTGGCAGAAGAAGATATTATTATTGAGTTTACAGAAGGGAAAGGAAAGAAAGCAGTGACTCAACAATTATTAATACCATTTGAGAATATTAAATCAACTATAGTTCAAATTCAATTTTAACAAATCATCAAGCAAATGGCTTGAAAAAAAATTATGTTATGGCAAGTATAAATTTGATAGAAGCGTTCCAAGAGTTTAAAGACGCAGAAAGTATAGATCGTCCTACGATGATGAAAGTTGTAGAAGATGTATTTAAAACTTTATTGAGAAAAAAATACGGAAGTGACGAAAACTTTGACGTTATTGTTAACGCTGAAAAAGGTGACTTGGAAATTATCCGTCGTCGTGAAATCAGACCTGATGATGATGTGGACAATCCATTAGCTGAAGTTTCTTACTCTGATGCAATCAAGATAGAGCCTGACTTTGAGATCGGTGAAGAATTGTTAGAAGAAGTAAATATTTATGATTTTGGTCGTCGTGCTATCTTAGCTGCAAAGCAAACATTGGCATCTCGTATCAATGATTTAAAGAAAAATGCTTTGGTGAAAAAATACTCTGATAGAATCGGTGAAATTATTAACGCAGAGATTTATCAAGTATGGAAGAAAGAAGTATTGTTATTAGATGAAGAAGGTAATGAATTGATTTTACCTAAGA
This sequence comes from Chitinophagaceae bacterium, assembly GCA_017856545.1. Lineage (GTDB taxonomy): Bacteria > Bacteroidota > Bacteroidia > Chitinophagales > Chitinophagaceae > Sediminibacterium. The sequence goes on along the minus strand of JAFMEV010000005.1, from coordinate 25,223 downwards.
CTGAACAAATTCCACAAGACTTTTTCAAAAAAGGTGAAAATATCAGAGCGGTTATTGCTAGAGTAGATATGAAAAATAATACTCCAGTAATTATCTTATCAAGAACTAATCCATTGTTCTTAGCTAAATTATTAGAGATTGAAGTTCCAGAAATTTTTGATGGCTTAATCACCATTAAGAAAATTGTACGTGAACCAGGAGAGCGTGCTAAAGTAGCAGTTGAATCTTTCGATGATCGTATCGATCCAGTAGGTGCTTGTGTGGGTATGAAAGGTTCTCGTATTCACGGAATTGTTAGAGAATTAAAGAATGAAAATATTGATGTAATCAATTTTACTACCAATACTCAATTATTAATTCAGCGTTCATTAACTCCTGCAAAAATTAGTTTCATGAACATCAATTCAGAAACAAAACGTGCAGAAGTGTATTTACAAGCTGATCAAGTTTCTTTAGCGATTGGTCGTAGAGGGGTGAATATCAAATTGGCTTCTGAATTAACTGGCTACGAATTAGATGTTTATAGAGAAGATCAAGAAGTACTAGAAGAATTTGATATCGATATGGACGAGTTTACAGATGAAATTGAGCCATGGGTAATTGATGAATTTAAGCGTGTGGGTTGTGATACAGGAAGAAGTGTATTAAAATTAAGCGCTGAAGAATTAGAGAGAAGAACAGACTTAGAAAAAGAAACGATTGAAGAAGTTCGTCGAATCTTACAAGAAGAGTTTGACAAAGGTGAATAGCCTTTGAATTAGAAGTATATTTGTATTAGGTTACTAGTCCCGTCAAATCGGGGCAAAAAACAATAGAATGTCAGAATTGAAACTACCAAGACTGTTAGCAGCAGCTAAAGAATTTAACATCGGTCAAGATACCTTGATTGAATTCTTGAGCAAAAAAGGTTTTCCGAAGGATGACCTAAAGCCAACAGCTAAATTAACTGAAGATCAGTATTATGCTTTGCAAGCAGAATTCCAAAGTGATAAGGTTGCAAAAAATAAAGCAGATCATGTGGAGTTGCCAAAAGGTGCTGCTGCTGATAAAAAAGTAGTTGCTGCAGAGCCTAAACCTGCTAAAGTAGTGAAGGCGGCTGAAACCAAAGAAGTGCCTGCTGCTCCTGTAGAGTCTGTAAAAATTGAGGCTCCAGAAGTAGAAGCGCCTAAAGTGGTGAATAAAATAGATTTATCATTAATCGATTCATCTACTAGACCAAAGAAAACAACTAAGAAAGCTGCTGAGCCTACAGCGGAAACATCTAAAGTGGAAGATGCTGCGAAGGCAGCTGATGGTGAAACCAAGTCTTCTGCAAAGAAAACAAAAGCTACAAAAGAAGCGACACCTGCGCCTCCAGAAGATCATTCTATTGCACCAGAAAATGTGCATGGCGAGATTACCAATATTCAAGCTGATAAATTAACAGGTCCTACCATTTTAGGAAAAATTGATTTGCCAATCAATAGCGACACGCGTCCTAAGCCATTGAGTCAAGAGGAAAAACGTGTACGCAAACGTATACCAGTTCAAGGTGGTGGCAATCGTCCTCAAGGTGGTGGTGGTCAACAGCAACAAGCTGGTGGAAACCGTCCTCAAGGAGGAGGTGGATACCAAGGCAATCGTCCACAAGGTGGGGGTTATCAAGGAAATCGTCCTAACAATCGTCCAGGTCAAGCGGGTGGTGGCAGAAGAAATGCACCGCAAACTGCAGAGCAAAAAGAAATCGATCAAAAAGCAATTCAAGATAAGATCAAAGAAACACAAGCTAAATTATCTGGCCAAGGTGGTAGAGGTAAGAGTTTGAAGTCTAAATACAGAAGAGCTAGAAGAGAAGAAGCTGCAGAAAACGAAAACAATGAACTAAGAGAAGATAACAAATTACAAGTAACGGAATTTGTTACAGTGAGTGAATTGTCAAGTTTGATGGATGTAAGCTTCGCTGATATCATTAGCAAGTGTATGAACTTGGGTATCATGGTATCTATTAACCAACGTTTAGATGCAGAGGTTATTGAATTGGTTGCAAGTGAATTTGGATTTGAAGTGGAATTTGTTGGATTAGAAGAAGCAGAAGAAATGGATGAGGAAGAAGAAGCAGAAGATCAAGCAAATTTAGTAGAGCGTCCTCCAATTGTAACCATCATGGGTCACGTGGATCACGGTAAGACATCTTTACTAGATTATATTCGTAATGCAAATGTGGTTGCAGGTGAGGCCGGTGGTATCACTCAACATATTGGTGCTTACGAAGTAACCTTACCCAATGGAAAAGCAATTACTTTCTTAGATACACCAGGTCACGAAGCCTTTACAGCTATGCGTGCTCGTGGTGCTAAAGTAACAGATATTTCTATTATTGTGGTGGCTGCTGATGACGCGGTGATGCCACAAACAAAAGAAGCAATCAGTCACTCACAAGCTGCAAATGTTCCAATGATTTTTGCGGTGAATAAAATTGATAAAGACGGAGCGAATCCTCAAAAAATATACGAGCAGTTATCTCAAATGAATATCTTAGTAGAAGCTTGGGGTGGTAAATTCCAAAACCAAGAATTGTCTGCTAAACAAGGTTTGAATGTAGACGCTTTATTAGAAAAAGTTTTATTAGAATCTGAAATTTTAGATTTAAAAGCTAATCCAAATAGAGAAGCAACTGGAACCATTATTGAAGCTTCTTTAGATAAAGGGCGTGGATATGTTGCAACCATCTTAGTACAAAATGGAACTTTACGTCAAGGTGATTTAATTTTATCAGGTCAGTTCTATGGTCGTGTTAAAGCAATGTTCAATGAGCGTAATCAAAGAATTGATGTAGCCCCACCTTCAACACCAGTGGTGATTTTAGGTTTGAATGGTGCACCACAAGCTGGTGAGAAATTCAAAGTATACGATGATGAAGCGGAAGCAAAAGAATTAGCAACCAAGCGTGCTCAATTATTAAGAGAGCAGGGTTTAAGAACAAGAAAACATATTACTTTAGACGAGATTGGTCGTCGTTTGGCTTTAGGAAACTTCAAAGAATTAAATATTATCATCAAAGGTGATGTGGATGGTTCTGTGGAGGCCTTAAGTGACTCATTACAAAAATTATCTACAGAAGAAATTGCAGTAAGAGTAGTTTTAAAAGGGGTAGGTCAAATTTCTGAATCAGATGTGTTATTGTCTGCAGCTTCTGATGCCATTATAATTGGTTTTAATGTAAGACCAAGTATGCAAGCGAATAAATTGGCAGAAGCAGAAGGTGTTGAAATTAAAATGTATTCAATTATCTATAACGCTATTGATGAAATCAAGAGCGCGATGGAAGGTATGTTGGAGCCAAAGATTCAGGAGAAGATTGTTGCCAATGTAGAAGTTAGAGAAGTATATAAGTTTGATAAAGCAACTGTTGCTGGTTGTTATGTATTAGACGGTAAGATTTCTAGAAATAGCAAAATCCGTATTATTAGAGATGGTATTGTTGAGTATCCAAAAGGAGAAGGTCAAGCAGCTGAATTGGGCAGCTTGAAGCGTTACAAGGATGATGTTAAAGAAGTGTCTTCTAATATGGAATGTGGTTTAACGATTAAAAACTTTGCGGACTTAAAAGCAGGTGATATTGTTGAAGCCTTCGAAGAAGAGGAAGTAAAACGTACTTTATAATAAAATTAAGAAATAGCACTTGGGTTAAACGCCCAGGTGCTTTTACTTTGTATACTAATTTAAATTGAATGAAATTACATAGCGTTGTTTTAAGTATTTTATTTTTAACTATATCGGTTATTGCGCAAGCGCAGGTTAAAAAAGTAATCGCAGATAAAATTATAGGTGCGGTAGGAGACAAGTATATCTTAAAGTCGGATATTGATAACGCCATTGCAGACTTTAAAAGACAATCACAAGGTCAGGAAGGCACTATTCTACCAACAGCTTGTCAGGTACTAGAAGGTCAATTAATTAGAAAAGCCTTGGTATTGCAATCAGAAAAAGACTCTTTAGTGGTAACTGAAGAAGAAGTTGAAAACATGATTGATACTAAAATCAGAAGATTCATGTCTGAATTTGGTTCCAAGGAAGCACTAGAAGAAATTGCAGGTAAATCTATTTTTCAATTAAAAGAAGATTTCCGTATTCCTATTAAAGAGCAAAAATTGGCGCAGGACATGCAAGAAAAAATTGTTGAGAAAATAAAAATCACGCCAAACGAAGTAAGATTATATTATGATAAGATTTCTAAAGATAGTCTTCCAATTTATGAAAGTGAGGTTTCCATTGCTCAAATTGTAGTTCATCCAAAAGCTAATAGAGATATTGAAGAGTATGTTATCAGTCAACTATTGGGTTACAGAAAACAAATCGAAGCAGGTATTAATACTTTTGATCAATTAGTGAAATTGTATTCAGAAGATCCAGGCGCTAAAGAAAATTTAGGTCAGTATAATTTAAATAGAAATGAAAGAAACTTTGATCCAGCTTTTATGGCGGGTTCTTTTAGATTAAAAGAAGGTCAAATTTCTGCACCCATTAAATCAAAATTTGGCTACCATTTAATCCAATTAATTTCAAGATCTGGAGATGATGCCGTGGTAAAGCATATTTTAAGAATACCTCCTATTACCAATGATGAAATCAATGACACTAAGAAATTATTGGATAGTGTAAAAAAGGAAGTGCTTGCCGGCAGATTAATATTTGGTGAAGCAGTGAATAAATATAGTGACGATGATGGTAGTAAGTTTAGCGGTGGTGCTATAACAGGTAATGATGGATCTGCTTATGTTAATCTGGATCAATTAGATAAGGATATGATTATGGTGGTAAAGAATATGAAACCTGGTGAAATATCTGAACCACAAGTTTATTTGGACGAAAGAGGAAGAAAAACAGTTCGTTTAATTTACTTTAAAGAAATTTCAGCGCCTCATAAAGAAAATTTAAAAGAAGACTATAATAAAGTGTCGTTTAGAGCTTTAGAAGAAAAGAAATCAAAAGCTTTAGAAACATGGTTTAAAGAGCACATCAACAATTATTTTATATATTTAGATCCAGAATACAGTGCTTGTAAAGAGTTGACAGACTGGAATAAAGTAGCGAATAATATTACCAAGGTTAATTAAGAATTACTTCAATGAGTGACGAGATTAAACACGAATGTGGGCTAGCTTTTATCCGACTTCGTAAACCACTTTCTTATTATTTACAAACTAGAGGTTCGGTTACTTATGGATTGAACAAATTGTATTTGCTGATGGAAAAGCAGCACAATCGTGGTCAAGATGGTGCAGGTTTAGCAACACTCAAATTAAATATCGAACCAGGTAATCCATTTTTATACCGATTAAGAAGCAACGCTTCGCAACCGATTGCCGATTTATTTTATAAGATTGGTTTAGAAATTCAAGAATTAGAAAAATTCCAACCAGATATTACTAAGCATCCAGGTTTAATGAAAGGTCATCTGCCTTTTATGGGAGAGATATTATTAGGACATTTGAGATATGGCACACAGGGTAAAAACAATGTTGAGTTTTGTCATCCATTTATCAAAAGAAATTTAGTTCCTGGTAAAAATATTGCTTTGGCCGGTAATTTCAACTTGGTGAATACAGATGAATTATTTCAAAAAATAAATTTTGACCCAGGAGCTTTTGAAAAGCAAAGTGATTTAGCTGCCATGATGGAAGTGATTCATCATTTCTTAGTGGAAGAAGAGGGTTTGCATCCCAATGAACCCAATATTGTCAATGTATTAAAGAAAGCTGCTCCTTTATTTGATGGTGGATTTACCATTGGAGGTTTAATTGGAAACGGATATAGTTTTATTATGCGTGATGCAAATGGCATTCGTCCTGCATATTATTATATTGATGGGGAGGTAATTGTTGCAGCAAGTGAAAGAGCCTCTATTAGAACCACTTTCAATGTGGGTGAAAATGAGGTATTGGAACTTATGCCAGGATCTGCTTTAATCATAGATGATGCGGGTAATTATTCTATTGAACAAATATTAGCGCCCAAAGAACGTCGCGCATGTTCTTTCGAAAGAATTTATTTTTCTAGAGGTAGTGATGAAAAAATATATCGTGAGCGTATTGCTTTAGGCAACCACTTGAGTAAAATTGTATTGGATAGAATTGAAAAAGACTTAAAAAATACCATCTTCTCTTATATACCTAATACTGCCGAGGTGGCTTTTTATGGATTGATAAAAGGGATGGAGTCTTATTTAAATAAAATCAAAGTAGAGCGTATTTTAAGTTGGGGCAAAGACATTGATGAAGAGAAGTTAGAACAAATGGTGAATCGAAAAATTAGACAAGAAAAGATAGCCATTAAAGATGTTAAGTTAAGAACCTTTATTACAGAAGATGCCAATAGAAATGAAATGGTACAACACGTGTACGATATTACTTATGGCACAGTGAGAAAAGATGAAGATACATTGGTGGTGATTGATGATAGCATTGTGAGGGGTACTACCTTAAAAGAAAGCATCATTAGAATGTTGTCAAGATTAGGACCTAAAAAAATAATTGTAGTTTCTTCAGCACCTCAGATTAGGTATCCTGACTGTTATGGCATAGATATGAGTAAAATGGGTGATTTCATTGCATTTAAAGCAGCTATTGCTTTATTAGAAGAAAGAGGCATGAAAAATGTAATTGAAGAGACCTATCAAAAAATCAAATCTTTGGATGCGGCAGGACAGTTACATACTGAGAATGTAGTAAGGCAATTGTATAAGCCTTTTTCACCAGAAGAAATTTCAGATAAGATTGCACAATTGATTACCCCAAGTAATATACAAATTCCTGTAGAAGTGATTTATCAAACAATTGAAGACTTACATGAGTGTTGTCCTACCAATACAGGTGATTGGTATTTCACAGGAAATTATCCAACACCAGGAGGAAATAGGGTTTGCAATAAAGCATTTCTCAATTATATAGAAGGAGTAAATGTTCGAGGATATTAATAAAAAAGGAGCCATTGGCTCCTTTTTTATTAATATGGATTTCAAAAATTAGATTTTATAACAAATTGCATTGATGTTCATTCCTGCGCCAACGGATGCGAAAATCACAATATCTCCTTTATGTAATTGATGTTCTTTGTAAAAGCCATGCTTTACTCTGTCGTATAAAGTAGGAATGGTTGCCACTGAGCTATTCCCTAGTTCATGAATACTCATAGGCATAATATCTTTAGGAATTTCTTTGATACCGTATAACTTAAATAAAGCCTTGATAAATCCTTCGTCCATTTTTTCATTGGCTTGATGTAAAAAGAATTTCTTTACATCATGAATATCTACACCTGCTTTTTCAATACACTCTTTCATGGCAATAGGTACATTCTTAATAGCATATTCATATACTTTCCTGCCTTTCATTTTTATATATCTAGTGGCTTCTTCTCCTTCTGGATGATATGATTTTCCAAGGTATAAGAAATAGGTTTCGTCATCGCAATGACTTTGAACACTACTTGCTAATATACCTGTATTGCTATCGTCTGAATGTTCTACAATACATGCTCCTGCACCATCACTAAAAATCATACTATCTCTATCGTGCACATCTACTACTCTGCTTAAGGTTTCTGCTCCAATCACCAAGCATTTTTTCGCCATGCCTGCTTTTATAAATGCATCTGCCTGAATCACTCCTTGAATCCATCCTGGACATCCAAACAAAATATCATATGCAACACATGCTGGATTTTTAATTCCCAATTGATTTTTTACCCTTGATGCGATGGCGGGAATAGCATCTGTTTGAATAGTTCCAGCGAGTACATTGCCAAAATTATGTGCTACAATAATTTGATCAATGGTTTCAGGATCAATGCCTGCATCTTTGATTGCTAATACAGCAGCCTTAGTTGCCATCTCCGAAGTATTTTCATTGGCGTCTGCATATCTTCTTTCTGCAATACCTGTGATGTCTTTGAATTTCTCTACAATCTCTTCGCTAGGAGTGGCAATTAATTCACCATTCTCTGCATAAAAACTATTGTTTACAAAAGATTGGTTGGTCTTTACTATAGATGGTATATAACTACCTGTACCAGTAATAATGGTAGACATTGGCTTGGGGGTTAAATGTATTGATCGCCTTTATTTCTTTTTACTTCAGCAACATATTCTTTAATAGATTGTTCTTTTTCTTTACTACAAATAAGCAATACGTCTTTTGTGTCTACTACAATAAAATCATCCAATCCTTGCACTACCACTAATTTATCTTTAGGGGCATTAATCATACACTTTGTTGCATCAATTACTACAACATTATTAGATGCTACTGCATTGCCTAAATAATCTTTTTCAATGTTTTCATAAGCACTATTCCATGTACCTAAATCACTCCATCCAAAACTAGATGGGATCACATATACATTATCAGCCTTTTCCATAATGGCAATATCAATAGAGATATTTACACATTGAGGATATATTTTAGCAATAGCTTGATGTTCTTCTGCTGTATTGAAAAGCGCTCTTTGTTGATCGAATAATTCAAACATTTCTGGCTGATGCTTTTCAAAGGCAGCTAAAATTGTACTTGCTTTCCAAGCAAAAATACCTGCGTTCCAAAGAAAGTCTCCGCTAGCAATAAATGTTTTGGCAATTTCTAAATCTGGTTTCTCAGTAAAGGTTTTTACTTTATAAACCCCATTGGCTACCTCATGTCCTTCATATTGAATATAACCATAACCTGTATTTGGATGTGTTGGCTTTATTCCTAAAGTAACGAGGGATTTAATATTTTCTACAAAATCTAATGCTTGTAAAGCAGTTTGTTGAAATGCTTCTTCTTCTAAAATTAAATGATCACTTGGTGCTACTACAAATACAGCATCAGGATCTAATTGTGCTAACTTAAAAGAAATGTATGCAATACAAGGAGCTGTATTTTTTCTACTAGGTTCTGCTAGAATATTTTGTAATGGAAGCTTTGGCAATTGCTCTTTTACTATACCTACGTATTCCTCTGATGTTACAATAAAAATATTTTCATCTGGAATAAATTTAGCATAACGTTCATAAGTCCATTGAATTAATGTTTTCCCTGTATTTAAAACGTCTAAAAATTGCTTAGGATAGGCTGTTCTACTCATTGGCCAAAATCTGCTACCAATTCCACCTGCCATGATCGCTACATAATGATGCTTATTACTCATGTACATTTAATTTATATGATCCCTTCTTTCATTAAATCGTGAATATGTATAATTCCTTTATACATATCTTGATCCGTCACAATAATTTGACTGATATCTTTTTGCTCCATCAGCTTAGCAGCTTCAATTGCCAGAACATTAGCCGCAATCGTGATTGGATTTTTGTGATATATATCTTTCGCAGTTAGGGTTTGAAATTCATGATGTGTTTCTAACATTCTTCTAATATCTCCATCTGTAATAATACCTAATACTTTTTCATTTTCATCAATGACTGCAGTTGCTCCTAATCTACTTTTTGAAATTGTTGTAATGACTTCTTTCAAGTAAGTATCTACTTTCACGAATGGTTGCTCATTTGTAGCTGCAATCATTCCGGCAGTTAAGGTTAATTGTTTTCCTAAATTTCCACCTGGATGAAATCTTGCAAAATCTTTTGCTTGGAAACCTCTTAATTGCATTAACGAAATTGCAATTAAATCCCCCATCACCATTTGAGCTGTGGTGGAAGAGGTAGGTGCCAAATTATTAATACATGCTTCTTGATGAACCGTAGTGTTGATAATGAATTGCCCCATTTTAGCTAAATAACTATTCATATTTCCTACCATCGATATAATAGGATTGCCAAAATGCTGAATGAGTTGCACTAAATTTTTTATCTCTGCACTTTCACCACTCTTACTAATAATCAATACAATATCATCTGAACTGATCATTCCAGAATCTCCATGAATCGCATCAGCAGCATGTAAATAAATAGCCGGAGTACCCGTTGAATTACAAGTAGCCACAATTTTTTGCGCGATAATGGCACTTTTGCCAATGCCGGTTACAATTAATTTACCCTTGGTCTGATAAATGGCTTCAACCGCCTTTGCAAAAAGAGGGTCCAAATAGGTTTCTAGGGCTTGCACTGCTTCAGTTTCTATAGCTAAAGCTTTTCTTGCAATGGATAAGATTGTTTCTTTCATAGTTGCCTTGCAAAGTTAATGTTTCATGTACTTTTTAGCCCCTTTTTATGAATTCCTTGGAAAATAAGGTTTTTAACAAAAAATATTCCCAAAGATTAAACAAAAGTCCAATTTTTAGTGTTATCTTAATATACTCAATTATTTTGCAAAGCTTTGATTATAAGTTATTTAGATAATGGCATTCACTAAGAAAGATATAAAAGCGGCATTACAGACTCATTTTGGTTTTAGTGAGTTTAAAGGTACCCAAGAAAAGGCCATCCTCTCTTTATTAGGGGGTAGGGATACATTTGTCATCATGCCTACGGGAGGCGGTAAGAGTTTATGTTATCAATTGCCGGCAATGATGTTGCCTGGTTGTGCCATTGTAGTATCGCCTTTGATTGCTTTAATGAAAAATCAGGTGGACTTAGTGAGAGGCTATAGTGAGAAAGACGATGTTGCCCATTTTCTAAATTCGAGTTTGAACAAGGGTCAAATCAAAGAAGTCAAAGAAGATTTATTAAGTGGCAAAACCAAATTGCTATATGTTGCACCTGAGACTTTAACTAAACAAGAGAACCTTGATTTCTTTAGTGATTTAAATATTTCTTTTTTTGCTGTAGATGAAGCGCATTGTATTTCCGAGTGGGGTCATGACTTTAGACCGGAGTACAGAAGATTGAAAGAGATGATGGAGGAGATCAATAGTGAAGTACCTATTATTGCTTTAACTGCCACTGCTACACCAAAAGTACAAAGTGATATTGTTAAGAATTTATCTTTAAGAGATGCTGAAATATTGATTTCTTCTTTTAATAGAGCCAATTTATATTATGAGGTACAACCTAAAATCAAAAAAGATTTAACGGTAAAAAGTATTGTAAAATATATTTCAGGACATAAAGGTAAGAGTGGAATTATATACACTTTAAATAGAAAGACTACAGAAGAATTAGCAGATTTATTAAAAGCCAATAATATTAAGGCAGTGGCTTATCACGCTGGCTTAGATCAAAAATTAAGAGCAGAAAGACAGGATCAATTTTTGAATGAAGATGTTCAGGTAATCGTTGCTACTATTGCGTTTGGCATGGGTATTGATAAGCCAGACATTCGTTTTGTAATTCATTATAATATTCCCAAGTCTATAGAAAATTATTATCAAGAAACTGGAAGAGCAGGTAGAGATGGCTTAGAAGGGAATTGTATTTTATATTATGCGCACCAAGATGTAACTAAGTTGGAGCATTTTTTAAGAGACAAGCCATTGAGTGAAAGAGAAGTGGGTGCTCAATTAATCAATGAAACAGTTGCTTTTGCGGAGAGTGGTGTTTGTAGACGAAAAAGTTTATTGCATTATTTTGGCGAGCAATGGGACGATAAAAATTGTGGCAAATGTGATAACTGCTTACATCCAAAAGAAATGATTGAAGCTAAAACAGCATTGGTTCAATTATTAAAAGTGATCATTGGATTAAACGAGCAATTTGTTGCAGATTATGTGGTACAAATTATTACAGGAACTTATACTCCTCAAATTGGATTGTATAAACATGATAAATTGCCCATTTTTGGATTAGGTAAAGACAAGGATAGTTTGTTTTGGAATAGCTTAATTAGACAAGCTATGTTAGAAGGCGTCATTGAAAAAGACATCGAAGAGTATGGCTTATTAAAACTAACCAAGAAAGGCAATCAGTTTTTAAAGAAGCCTGCAAGTTTCAAGATTGTTTTAAATACAGTATTTGAAGAAACCAATACAGAGGATGACGATGATGGTGCAAGTGAATCTACAGCTTCTACAGATGAGACTTTATTTGAAATGCTAAAAGAGCTTAGACAAAAAGAAGCAAAGAAAATTGGGTTACCTCCATTTGTTATTTTCTTAGAAACTTCTTTACAAGATATGGCAACCTTGTATCCTACAAATTTATCAGAATTAGAACGTTGCCAAGGGGTGAGCAAGGGTAAGGCAATGAAATATGGCAAACCATTTGTAAGCTTGATTGAAGCTTATGTGGAAGAGAACAATATTGAAAAGCCAGATGACTTTGTCATGAAGTCAGTTGCAAATAAGGCAAGTAATAAAATTTACATCATTCAAAATGTAGATAAAAAAATCCCACTCGAAACAATTGCTAAAAATAAAGATTTAAGATTAGATGCATTGTTAGAAGAAATGGAAACTATTGCAGCCAGTGGAACTAAACTTAATTTAGATTATGCTATTGACGAATGGTTGGACGAATATGATCAAGAAGATATTTTAGAATACTTTAAAAATTGCGAAACATCTTCCTTGGCTATTGCACAGGAAGAATTGTCTGAGAATAATTACACCTGGGAGCAATTAAAAATTATGCGTATCAAATTTTTGAGCGTAGTAGGAAATTAATTACTACTATTTGATTTGAAATAATTATTTACCCTATCTACTGCATTTTGTCTTACACTTAAGTAATAAAAATTATAGTCTGCAATATGGTAATTACTTGTCCTAAACAAGAAGCTGCCTAGAAAATGCGGCTTCTTACTCCAAAGAATCCCTTCATGATTAATAGCATCTGCAACTTTAGGAGTTATTTTATTGAATTGGTATAATACAGATCCTTTGTTTAATTTTCTATCAACAATGGTATCATTCTTATTCCAAGATAATGGGTTAGTTACAATAGAGTTGAATTTTTCTTTTTTGACAAAATCAGGAATATATCCTTCTTCATAAGTTCTCCATGCACATATACATCCAGTAGCTTCTGGAGTTTCACATGCTTTTAATTGAACATAATCTCCTGGATCAATAGCCATACCAACAATATAGGCAGCCACTAATTTTTTCGCCAATGGCTTATCATCAAAAAATTCTTTTAATAATCTTTTTGCATGCGTGCTTCCTTGACTATGTGAAGCAATCATGATTGGCCTTCCATTATTATAATGTGCTAAATAATATTCAAAAGCGGCTTTTACATCTTGGTATGCTAGTTCAAAAGCAGCTAATGCTTTTAAGGTATCGGCATAATTAATAGGAGAATAAGATTTGATATGCGCTTGTCTATATCTTGGAGCGTAAATTTTACCAGCTTGATTGAAAATGCTTGCCTGGTTTAATATACTTGTATAGTCAGTATATAAATTTAGTCGAGCATCTTTTAGAGATGCACTCCAGCCGCTGGGTTTGCTAGAATCTAAATAGCTAGTAGGGTGAACAAAAAAAATGTCAACTTTATCGCTAGGCTGATACTCTTTTTGTATTGGCTTAGGCAAACTATCACTTGGGTCTTTTTTAGCCGGATGTGCTGCCCAATAAACTAATTGGCTATAATCTGGCACCAATCCAATTTGCTCTTGCTCATATTGGGGCTGTAATTTCATATACCCATTATTGGCACACTGGCTAAAAAAAATAATGAATAATAAGTATAATAGTTTACGCATAGTAATACAAAGTTATTACTATTAATATTTATTTTTAGGATAGATTTATATTTTGAAGTATTTAAGACATATATCATTTTTAAAAGCTGTGTTACAACATAGCTTAACAGCCTTTGGTGGTCCACAGGTTGCAATGGCACTTATGCAGTATAGATTTGTCGAAAAAAGAAGAGACCTAACTGCACAAGAGTTAGTTGAGTATAGTGCTTTTTGTCAGTTATTACCAGGAGCATCCTCCACGCAAACCATTGTCTTAGTGGGATTTAAGAGAGGCGGAGTTGTTTTAGCACTACTCACTTTATTGGTTTGGATGTTGCCAGCTGTATGCATCATGACTTGTCTTGCTTTATTAGTGAGCTATTTTTCTTGGTCTGGTGAAATCAAGGCTTTATCCTTATTGCAGCCCATGTCTATTGGATTTATTATCAGTGCTGCTTTGCTACTTTTCCAAAAATCAGTAAATAGTATAATAACTAGATGGATTTTTGTAATCACTGCCATCATTACATTTATTGGTTTTAATACGCCATGGACCATTCCCACAATTATTATACTTGCTGGAGTAGTAACCAATTTTAGCGATAAGAGAATTCCGACGGATGGCACTGCGCCAAAATCTATTCAATGGAGAGCGCTTGTTTTATTTGTGCTTTTATTTATTGCAGCTGGTTTTTTATCTGAGCGAGCTACCAAACAAAATTGGGAATCTAGAAAACTATTTAACCTCTTTGAAAATAATTATCGTTTTGGAAGCATGGTATTTGGTGGGGGTGATGTTTTGATTCCTATTATGTATGAACAATTTGTTACAAGACCCGCATCCAAAAGAATTCAAGAAAATAAAAGAGATGTTGTCAAAATAGATAGAGCAAATTTTTTAACCGGAACGGGTTTGGTTAGAGCGGTACCTGGTCCAATATTTTCTATTTCAAGTTATATGGGTGCAATGGCTTTAAAAGACAAGTCCATGAGCACACAACTTTCTGGTGCCTTAGTGGCAAGTTTAGGGATCTTTCTTCCTAGTTTTTTAATTGTTTTATTTTTCTTTCCTATTTGGCAATATTTAAAGAAGTACGCCATTTTTTATAGATCACTAGAAGGTGTATATGCAGCTATTGTTGGCATCATGATAGGTGCATCTTTATATTTAATTAAAGATATTGCTGTCGATTTAAAATCTGCCACTGCTGTTTCAGTAAGTATGTATGTTGTAATTTTCTTTTTGAGTACCTATCTTTTATACAAGCAAAAATTAGCACCACAATGGATTGCTTTTTCGTGTATTGTTATTGGCTTGTTAATGTCGGGCTGGTTTTAAGAACATTTTCATAATATTGCACCACCCATGATGCAGCGTTTTATTCTTTGTATATTGATAATTTTTTTGAACAATTCTTTTGTTCAAGCCCAAACAGCTGTGGTAAGTGGAACAGTGTATGATATTTCTGGAAGAAGGCCAGTGGAAGCAGTGATAGTGCATACAAACGATCATCAATCAACTACCGATTCATTAGGAAGGTATATCATTACTGTAAGGGCAAAAGATTCTATCTGGTTTTCTTTATTTGGAAAGAGTACGCAGAAATACACATTAGATACCATTGAGGACAAGCGTAATTTCAATATTATGATTCATGTGAATGGCGTGGATCTTCCTGAAGTTACCGTTAGGAATAATAATTATCGATTGGACTCCATTCAAAACAGATATGATTATGCCAAATTCTTTAATTACCAACCACCGGGTATTAGATTGGCCAATAATGCAAATTTATTTAATCCAAGTGGGGGCTTGTCTATAGGATTTGATTTAGTGGAGATGATCAATATGTTTAGGTTCAAAAGAAACCGAAATCTCGGTTATTTACAAAAAAGACTCATTTCTCAAGAGCAGGAAAAGTATGTAAACTACCGATTTACCAAGCGGTTTGTTCAAAAAATCACCCTTTTGGAGGGTGAGCCGCTTACCCAATTTATGGACTATTGTAAACCCTCTTATGAGGTTTTAGGCCTATTAAACGACCTAGAATTGGGCTATTATATCCAACAAAAGTATTTGGCATTCAAAGCCAGCCGTCCCTAGTCTTCCGTTCATCTATTTTATTTCTATAAAAAGGCAGGTTTTTATATCTTTATAGACTAAAATTCAAGCATTTGAGAAAGATTCAGTTGATTATCGCGGCAGCAGTTTTATTCGTTGTCGGATGTAAAGAAAAAACGAAGCCAACAGACAAGTTTAATCCTAATATGCCTGTTTCGGTAGATATTACTATCGCGGAAGTACAAAAAGTAGACAAACAAATCGAGGTGAACGGAACGGTTTTAGCGAATGATTTTGTGGAACTACATCCAGAAACAAATGGTAGAATTACTTTCTTGCAAATTCCAGAGGGCAAAATGGTTAAAGCGGGCACTGTTTTAGCAAAACTAAATGACGCAGATTTACAAGCACAATTAGAAAAATTAAAAGTCCAATTAGAATTAGCCAATATCAATGAACAAAGAAATAAGCAATTATTGAATGCAAGAGGCATTAATCAAAGCGATTACGATTTGTCATTACAACAAGTAAAGAGTTTAAAAGCCGATATGGCTTATACGCAATCACTAATAGATAAAACGGTTATAAAAGCTCCTTTTGATGGTCAAATGGGATTAAGACAAGTAAGTGTTGGTGCATTTATTAATACTGCAAGTACCATTGCAACTATTCAAAAAGTGGATCAATTAAAAATGGATTTTACTTTACCAGAAATTTATGGCGATTATGTAAAAGTGGGTAAGACTATTCAAATGACTACTATTGGTAATGAGCAAAAGCCCATCAAGGCAACCATTACAGCGATTGAACCTCAAATCATTGCTACTACAAGAAATATAAAAGTTAGAGCTAGCTTCAAAGGCAAGGTATTACCTGGCGCATATGCTAAAGTATTCTTGGGTGAAAATGCAACAAAGCCAACCATCATGGTACCTTCTAATATTATTATTCCAGATTCCAAAGCAAAACAAGTGGTTGTGGTGAGAAATGGAGAAGCCAAATTTATTAGCGTCGAAACAGGCTATAGAACCATAAGTTCTGTTGAGATCACAAAAGGATTACAAGTGGGCGATAGTGTGATTGTTGCAGGCATGCTTTTCGTTAAAGATGGTGCTAAATTAAAAATTGGCAAAACACTTTCAAATCTTGATATTACCAAATAGGGTTTTAAACTTATTATTTTAGATGAATATATCTGAACTTTCATTGAAACGACCGGTATTGGCTACCGTGATGAATATTGCCATTATTATTTTTGGTTTAGTAGGCTTTTCTTTTTTAGCGTTAAGAGAATATCCAGCAATTGATCCACCTATAGTGAATGTACAAACATCCTATACTGGAGCAAACGCTGAGGTGATTCAAAGTCAAATTACTGAACCTCTTGAAAAAGCAATCAATGGTATTCCGGGTATCAGAACCATTAACTCTTCAAGTTCTGTGGGTAATTCTAATATTACCGTTGAATTTAATTTAGGCGTTAACTTAGAAACTGCTGCCAATGATGTTAGAGATAAGGTTTCACAAGCACAAAGATCACTTCCTCAAGATATTTCTAGTCCACCGGTAGTTTCTAAAGCAGATGGGGGAGATTTTATATTAATGTTAACCATTAGAAGTAAAACAAAGGGATTATTGGAGTTAACAGAGTATGCAGAAAATGTTTTGTTACAAAGGTTTCAAACAATTGATGAAGTAAGTAATGCTGGAGTTAGAGGAAAGCGTCAAGCAATGCGCATCTCTCCAAATACGGATTTATTAAGTGCTTATGGAATTGCATTCAATGATATTCAAACTGCATTAAATAGAGAGAACGTAGAATTACCTGCAGGATCTATCTATGGTAATAAATCAGAGTTTATCATTAGAACTTTGGGAAGATTATCAACAGAATTAGATTTTAGAAATGTCATTCTAAAAGAAGATGCTAACGGTATTGTGAGATTGGGAGATGTTGCTAAAGTAGAATTAGGTCCTGAGCAAGAAGACCAAGGTACTTATTTCAATGGCGTACCAGTGGTGATGTTGACCATATCTCCTCAACCAGGAGCGAATCAAATTAAAATTGCTGATGAGTTTTATAAAAGATTAGAAGAAGTAAAAAAGCAAAATAAATCAGATATTGAGTTTGCTATTCCTATTGACAATACTTTAAATATTCGTCGTGCTTTAGCAGAAGTAAAAGAAACTATTGTGATTTCTTTTGTGTTGGTAGTATTGGTTATTTTCTTCTTCTTCAGAAATTGGTTAATTGCCATTCGTCCATTAATAGATATTCCTATTTCTTTGATTGCTACGTTCTTTATTATGTACTTAGCTGGCTTCTCTATTAATGTATTAACCTTATTGGCCATTGTATTAGCAACTGGCTTGGTGGTAGATGACGGAATTGTGGTGACGGAGAATATTTTTAGAAAACTAGAAGAAGGATTGTCATTAAAAGATGCAGCAAGAGAGGGTAGTAAAGAAATTTTCTTTGCAGTCATTTCTACTTCTATCACATTGGCAGTGGTATTTATGCCAGTTATTTTCTTACAAGGTTTTGTAGGATCTTTATTTAAAGAATTTGGAGTAGTGGTTGCTGGCGCTGTACTTGTGTCGGCCTTTGTATCCTTAACGATTACCCCAGTATTAAATGTTTATCTAAATAGAAAAGATGGTAAACATGGTGCTTTTTATGAAAGAACAGAGCCTTACTTTAAAGCATTCGAAAATGGATACAAACATTTATTACAAAAATTCATACAAGTAAGATGGATCGCTTGGGTGATCGTTTTAGGTTGTTTTGGTTTGATTTTTATCATTGGTAAAAATATTCAAAGTGAGCTAGCACCATTGGAGGACAAGGGTTCTGTAAGAATTACGATGTCGGGTGCTGAGGGAATGAGTTATGATGATATGAGAGCTGACTTATTAAAAGCAGTTAGAATTATGCAGGACTCTTTCCCTGAACAAGCTTTCACTTGGGGTAGTGTACCAGGTTATGGAGGTAATAGTGGTAATAGTTCTGCATCTGGAAGATTAGGTTTGGTTGGTAAAGACGAAAGAACAAGAACCCAATCTGAAATTGCTGCAGATTTAAATAAAAAAATGAAACGTTTTAAAAACGTAAGAGTTTTTGCTATTGAAGAACAGACTATTTCTGTGGGTATGATGTCAAGAGGTTCACTGCCTGTTCAATTCATCATTCAAAATTTAGATTTCCAAAAAATTAGAAATGTGATTCCTCAATTCTTGGAAGCTGCTAGAAAGGATAAGACTTTCCAGAATGTGGATGTGAATTTGAAATTTAACAAACCTGAATACGATTTGTCTATTGATAGAATGCGCGTAAGAGAATTGGGTTTGAATACTGCAGATGTAGCACAAGCTTTACAAGCTGCATTTAGTGGTGCCCGATCTGCTTATTTTATCATGAATGATCGCCAGTATCAAGTGATCACACAGGTTCCGAAATCAGATAGGAATACCCCTTCTGATATTGATAAAATATATGTTAGAAATAACAGAGGAGAGCAAATACCTATTTCAAGTGTATTAACAATTGAGGAAAACAGTAATCCACCTAATCTATACCACTACAATCGTTTTAATTCTGCTACTATTTCTGCTTCTTTAGCAGAAGGCAAAACAATCGGAGACGGTGTGGATGCGATGGAAAGAATTGCTAAAGAAAAATTAGATGAAAGTTTTCAAACCGCATTGAGTGGTCCTTCAAGAGATTTCAAAGAGAGCTCTTCTAATACTTCTCAAGCGTTGATTTTAGCATTGATATTAATTTATTTAGTGTTAGCAGCTCAATTTGAGAGTTTCACGGATCCATTTATAATTATGATTACTGTTCCACTTGCCATAGCAGGTGCCCTTTTAAGTTTATGGACATTAGATCAAACATTAAATATTTTCTCTCAAATTGGTATTATCATGTTGATAGGTTTGGTTACCAAGAATGGTATCTTGATTGTAGAGTTTGCGAATAAGAAAAGAGAAACTGGATTAGCTATTAAAGAAGCTGTATTAGAAGCTGCCACTCAGCGATTAAGACCAATTTTAATGACAAGTTTAGCGACTGCATTGGGCGCTTTACCTATTGCGATTAGTTTAGGAGCAGCTGCGACTAGTAGAAAAGCATTGGGAACAGTGGTGGTGGGAGGTTTATTGTTCTCTTTGGTTCTTACTTTGTTTGTTATTCCTTCTGTGTATACATATTTATCTAGTAAGCATAAGAAGCAAATTGATTAAATTATTTATTTAAATAAACAAGCCATGAAATACTTTATAACTTTTTGTTCTTTAGCTTTCATGGCTTGTAATTTTTCTACAACTACTCAACAACAGCAAGATTGGACAATTGGTGATTTTGTAAAACAAGATTCGGTTAATCCTATTTTATTGCCAGACACCAATTTTCGTTTTGACTGCCCAGTGTCTAATAAGCAAGTGCTTTGGCAATCTAAAAATGTGTTGAATCCTACTGCCTTCATTAAAGACGGTAAAGTGTATTTATTATATCGTGCTCAGGATAGTGCTATGACTTCTAGATTGGGCTTAGCAATAAGTGAAGATGGAATACATTTCAAAAAACAACCTAATCCCATTTTTTATCCTACCAATGACAGTCTACAAAAATATGAATGGCATGGTGGTGTGGAAGATCCAAGAATTGTATCAACCGAAGATGGTGGATATTTATTGACCTACACTTCTTATGATGGCAAAACCGCAAGACTTTGCTATGCCACTTCAAAAGATTTATTACAATGGGAAAAATATGGTCCATTGCTCAAGAATGAAAAATACATCAATGCATGGTCAAAATCTGGATCAATTGTAGTGGAGCAAAAAGGAGATCAAATGGTTGCTAAGAAAATCAATGGAAAGTATTGGATGTACTTTGGAGATACCCAATTATTCATGGCTTATTCGAGTGATTTAATTCATTGGGAGGCTTTAGAAAATAAGGAATCACAAAAATTAGTTGCTGTATTAAATCCTAGAGCAGGTTATTTTGATAGTAGATTAGTAGAACCCGGGCCATTTGCTTTGTATACCAATAAAGGCATTGTGCTTATTTATAATAGTAGCAATGCTGCCAACAACAATGATCCTAATCTTCCAATATATACTTATTCGGCTGCACAGGCATTATTTGATTCAACCCAACCTTATAAATTATTGGATAGAACCAATCAATATTTCATTCATCCTGATAAGCCTTATGAAAAAACAGGAGAAGTGAACGAAGTATGCTTCGTTGAAGGCCTAGTTCATTTTAAGCAAAAATGGTTTTTATATTATGGCACAGCAGATTCTAAAATTGCGGTGGCCATTGCCAATCCTCGCTAGTTTTTTATTATATTTTTAGTAATAAAATCTGCGGTTAATTTTTCTACTGTAGCCACATCTTTTGATACCAATGGGGAGGCCAATACATGGTTACCAGTATTCACTGCTACTGCAGATTTTAAATCCGTAGGTGTAGCAATTTCTTTGATCATTTTTTGAATGGCAGCTACTTTTACTACATGGTCTTGATTAGCCTCGTCTTTATAATAGTATAATGCAAGTGTTGGCTGTTTGACTTTTGAAAAAGTTGCTTGATTCATAGTTGCTTCTAATAAATTTTGTAAAGCTACTGTTGCTTCTAATCTATAATGCGTGTTCCAGTACTTTGGATAATCTGGATGTTGATATTTTATATCCATGTAATTTCCTTTCATTACCATTCTTCCAATTTGTAAACCCCAAGGATTATTTAATAAAGGAGCTGTTGGATTAAAAATTTCTATATTAGGAGAATATAAAATTTGTCCTGCAATATCTGGATAAGCAGCAGCTAATTGTAATGATAAGGTTCCGCCTGTGGAAGTGCTCATCAGAATTATTTTCTTTCCTAATTGTTTTCCTATGATATAAGCTTGTTTAGCAGACTCCCAGTAATTCTCTGCGGTTAAGTTTTGTAAATCTTCAGTTGTATCAATACCATGCTCGGCCAATCTTGCTAAATATAAATTACAATGAAATTGCTTTGCAATATTTTTATGTACTGGATCGCCTTCCATTTGACTTGCACTAAATCCATGTAAATAAACAATGGCATATTCTGTTTGCTGATGATTGCTATCGGCCCATACGATACTTGCTTCATTATTTGGCTTAATGGAATGTTTGGATTCATTAGCACGCACTAGGCTATCCAAATTGGTACCTTCTGGAATGGCTTGTATGGCATAGTCAAATACTGGTTGATCTGGGTGAGGCCCCACAAAATAAACAACAGCCAATAAGGCAATAAGACCTAAAAGTGCTTTTAACCATTTCATAATAAATAGATTGATGGAATAAAGCTAATGAATTCAAAATGCATTAAAAATATTTTTTCGTACCTTAAATTTTCAAAACGATGCTATGAACAACCAAAGATTCTTGTCTTTAGATGTATTTAGGGGTATGACTATCTGTTTAATGATTATTGTAAATACGCCCGGAGATGGATCGATGACATTTGCGCCTTTTAATCACGCTGCATGGAATGGGTTCACGCCCACAGATTTGGTTTTTCCTTCTTTCTTGTTTGCAGTAGGTAATGCAATGAGTTTTGTATTACCTAAATGGGAGAAGCTATCTAACGCAACTGTTTTATTGAAGATTTTAAAAAGAACTGCTTTAATATTTTTATTAGGCTATTTAATGTATTGGTTTCCGTTTACAGGTCCAATTGGCGAAACGCGCATATTGGGTGTATTACAAAGAATTGCTTTGTGTTATGGCTTTGCCTCTATTATTGCACACTTCATGCATGAAAGAGTAGTCATGATTGTGTCTGCCATTCTATTGTTGTTGTATTGGTATTTGTGCATGCGATTTGGTGTGCCTGGTCAAGAGTTAACATTAAATGGTAATGCTGGGGTATTATTGGATAAAATGATTCTTGGAGAAAGTCATATGTATATGGAAGATGGAGTTCCATTTGATCCAGAGGGTCTTTTAAGTACGCTTCCATCTATTGTGAATGTGTTGATTGGGTTCAGAGTAGGTAAGTTTATTCAAGAAAAAGGTAAAACTTATGAAGGCTTAACCCTTTTGATGATGTGGGGAGCTGGGTTTATTTTCTTAGGATTTATGTGGAATTATCAGTTTCCTATCAACAAAAAGCTTTGGACAAGTGCTTTTGTGATGTTGACCGTTGGCTTGGACATGGTGATTTTGGGTACCATTATTTACAGAATTGAAATGCATCGACAATTGCAATTTTCGAGCTTTTTTGAGGTTTTTGGCAAGAATCCGCTGGTTATTTACCTATTTTCAGAGATTTTAGCCATTATTTTACATATTACCAAAGTGGGAGATCAGTCTACTTTTAGTTGGGTTTTTCAAAATGGATTCTCCTATTTTGCTCCCTATTGGGCTTCTTTAGCCTTTGCATTTTGCTTTATGTTGGTTTGCTGGCTATTGGGTTATATATTAGATAAATATAAGATATATATTAGAGTGTAAATCTTCATCATCCTTTTGCCTGTTTTGTTTTTTTTAGGAGTATAAACGGCGTACCTTTGCAGCCTCAAAACAGTACATGGAAATAAGAAACATCGCGATTATCGCGCACGTTGACCACGGTAAAACAACATTGGTTGACAAAATTTTACACGCCACTAAGGTATTCAGAGACAATCAGGAGACTGGTGACTTAATTATGGATAGCAATGAGTTGGAGCGTGAAAGAGGTATTACGATCTTAAGTAAGAATGCTTCAGTAACTTATAAAGACGTTAAAATTAACGTGATAGACACTCCTGGTCACTCTGACTTTGGAGGTGAAGTTGAGCGTGTATTGAAAATGGCAGATGGTGTTTGTTTATTAGTGGATGCTTTTGAAGGTCCAATGCCTCAAACTCGTTTCGTTTTACAAAAAGCTTTGCAATTAAATTTAAAGCCTATTGTAATTATCAATAAAGTTGATAAAGAAAACTGTCGTCCTGACGAAGTGCATGATGCAGTTTTTGAATTATTCTTCAATTTAGATGCAACAGAAGATCAATTAAATTTCCCTACATTCTATGGTAGTGGAAAGAATGGTTGGTTCAATGATAGCTTAACACCTTGCGAAGATATTACTCCATTAATGGATGGTATCTTGAAATATGTTCCAGGACCTGATGTGAAAGAAGGTCATACGCAAATGCAAATTACATCTTTGGATTACTCTACTTTCTTAGGTAGAATTGCTATTGGTAAAGTAGAAAGAGGAACTATCAAAGAAAATCAAAACATCGTATTGGTGCAAGCGGATGGTAGTATCAAGAAAAATAAAGTAAAAGAATTATACGTATTTGAAGGAATGGGTAAGCGTAAAGTAACAGAAGTTGTTTCTGGTGACTTATGTGCTGTTGTTGGTTTAGAAGAATTCAATATTGGTGATACCATTGCTGATCCTGAAAATCCAGAAGCTTTACCAATTATTAGTGTAGATGAACCTACAATGAGTATGACTTTTAGTATTAACAACTCTCCTTTCTTTGGTAAGGAAGGTAAGTTTGTAACATCACGTCATATTCGCGATCGTTTAATGAAAGAAACAGAAAAGAACTTAGCATTGCGTGTTGAAGAAACAGATAGTGCAGATAGTTTCTTGGTATATGGTAGAGGTATTTTACACTTGGGTGTATTGGTAGAAACAATGCGTCGTGAAGGATATGAATTAACTGTTGGTAATCCTCAAGTATTGGTAAAAGATATTGATGGTAAAAAACATGAACCATTTGAAATTTTAGTGGTGGATGTTCCTAGTGAGTTTAGCGGTAAAGTAATTGACTTAGTAACTCAGAAGAAGGGTGAAATGTTAATCATGGAATCTAAAGGAACTATGCAACACTTAGAATTTGATATCCCTTCAAGAGGATTGATTGGTTTACGTTCTCAAATGTTAACGCAAACTGCTGGTGAAGCAGTTATGGCACATAGATTCAATGAATACAAGCCTTGGAAAGGACCAATTCCTGGAAGAAACAATGGTGTATTGGTAGCTAAGTTTGCTGGTACAACAACTGCTTATTCAATTGATAAATTACAAGATAGAGGTAGATTCTTTATCGAACCAGGTGAAGAAGTGTATGCTGGTCAAGTATTAGCAGAACACATTAAGCCAGGTGATTTGAATATCAACGCTGTGGAGATGAAAAAATTAACCAACCACCGTGCGAGTGGAAGTGATGATAGCGTTCGTATTACTCCAAAATTACAATACACTTTAGAAGAGTGTATGGAATATATTCAGTTTGATGAGTGTATTGAAGTGACTCCTAAGTCGGTTCGTATGCGTAAGACTTTGTTAGATGAAAATGATCGAAACAAAGCTTCTAAGCAAGCTGCGCAGTAAAAAGAAAAGGGCTAATGAAAATTAGCCCTTTTCTTTTTACTTATTTTTTAGATTTTTTACTTAGTATCTGACTACAAAAATTATATATAATTTTTGTAGATGGGTAGATTGAAAAAATCAAAAAGAAGAATAATGATTAATTAGTTATTTTCTTTAACTAATTAATCATTTAATGCTTTCCAAAGCATGTCTTTCAACTCTGTTAAATTACTTTGAATAGCAGAGGAAATAAAAATATGAGGAATAT
>JAFMEV010000042.1 GCA_017856545.1 Chitinophagaceae bacterium | reverse complement strand
TTAAACAAGCAACAGCTTTGCTGTTGCTTGTTTTTTGTTCGCTCACTTCGACATTAAAGCGAGCTTTATGTCTTGTGTTCTCACAAAAAAAACACGCTTTCGCGTGTTTAAGTTTTTTTCTTTTGCAGAGAGGAAGGGATTCGAACCCTCGATACGGTTGCCCGCATACACACTTTCCAGGCGTGCTCCTTCAACCACTCGGACACCTCTCTATTTTTCTTTCATATGCTCGTCCATTCTTTCATTGTATTCCAATGGTTCGTTTTTCCAATTGCTATTGTACTTTACAAACATTGCAATCCAGATAGATCTTGAAAGTCGCATAAATACTGGTTGTAATAAAATCACCAATGTGATCGATCCAAACATCCAGTAAAATATTCTATTATCATCTAAATCAAATGTCATTCCAATCAAAACTTTCCAAGCCACAAAACTGCTTACAAAAAAAGCCACCATTAGGGCATAGCTCACATAACCTGTTCCAATATAGAAGCCTACTTCTATTTCTGTAGGTTGTCCGCAAACAGGACAGTTTTCGTTCATGTGGGTTGTTTCAGAAAAAACATAAGGATTACTCTTCGCAAATAGTTTGCCCTCTCTACATCTAGGGCAACGATTGTTCAGTATGCTTAATAAGTAATTGTTTTTCATGGCCGCAAAGATACCAAATTATTAGGTATAATTAGTCTGCAATCATTTGCTCCATCTGAATACCTCTGGATCCCTTGATGAGTATATGTTTTTGAGAATAGTTTTGTTGTTGAAGCCATTGCTTGGCTTCTAAAGCGTTCTCGAAATATAAGTATTGGTGTTGGCAGAATTTAAAATCTCCACCTACTAAAACTACTTGCTCCCAATTAAAGCTTTGCATATAATTAATCAATGCTTGATGTTCCAATACACTTTCTTCTCCTAATTCCTTCATACCACCCAAACACATAATTTTTTCGGTAGAGTCTATTTTAGCAAAATTTTCAATAGCCAATTTCATACTACTTGGATTAGCATTGTAAGCGTCTAGTATTAATTGGTTATGATGCCAATTCATTAATTGTGAACGACTATTGGTAGGGGTGTAACTTTCAATAGCCGATTTAATTTTTCCTATAGGTACTTTAAAATATAATCCAATGGCTACTGCTGCTAATACATTGGGTAAATTATAGGTACCTACTAATTGTGTATCTATTCTTTCCTTAAAACCTTTTGTGCCTTCAATGCTAATCATACCATGATGATCAATGGCATTGGCTTGAATATCACCAGAGCTTGCACCATAAGTAATAATTTCATTGATGCCTTTACTCATCTCATTTAAGTAATCATAATCAGACATTACAAATGCAGTGCCTTGATGATTTCTTATGCTATCAAATAATTCTCCCTTTCCTTTTCTTACTCCTGCTTCTCCACCAAATCCTTCTAAATGTGCTTTACCACAATTGGTAATCATACCATGCGTTGGTAGGGTGTAGGTGCAATAACTTGCAATTTCTAATTGATGATTAGCGCCCATTTCTATCACAGCCATTTCTGCATCTTTACCAACACTTAATATGGTTAAGGGTACACCAATATGATTATTTAAATTGCCTTTAGTGGTATAGGTTTTGTAATGACTTGCTAAAACAGTAGACACTAATTCTTTGGTAGTGGTCTTTCCATTACTTCCTGTTATAGCTATAAAAGGAATGGTAAATTGTTGACGATGATGTTTTGCTAATGCTTGTAAAGTAGTGAGTACATCATCTACTTGTAATATTCTATTGTCAACACTGCTGCTGTTTGGAATTGCTTCGTCAACAATGGCATAACTAGCGCCTGCTTCTAAAGCAGCCATTGCAAATGTGTTGCCGTTAAAGTTGGGGCCTTTTAAAGCAAAATATAGATCTCCTAATTGTAATTTTCTGGTGTCTGTTTGAACACTAGGATGCTTTTCAAAAAGCTCGTATAAAAAAGCAATAGAGGGTAATTGCATAAAACTATTTTGCTGCTAATAAACATGTAGCATAAGCTACCAAACCTTCTTCTCTTCCCACAAAGCCCATTTTTTCAGTAGTGGTTGCTTTGATAGAAATATCATCCACGCCAATTTGTAAAATCTCTGCTATACATGCTTGCATTGCTCCAACATGTGGTTTAATTTTTGGTGCTTCCAAACATAAAGAACTATCAATGTTTACAATCTGGTAACCTTTACTAGTGATTAAATCGTAAGTTCTTTTTAATAAAATCTTGCTATCAATATTTTTAAAAGCATTATCAGTGTCTGGAAAATGTGTACCTATATCACCTAAGCTTAAAGCACCTAATAAAGCATCGCAAATAGCATGTAATAAAACATCTGCATCACTATGTCCTAAAGCACCTTTTGTATGAGGTATTTTAATACCGCCAATCCATAGGTCTCTTCCTTCTACTAGTTGATGAAAATCTATACCAGATCCTATTCTTAACTTCATTAGTTTATATTAAATTTTTCTTTGATCCAATTCCAGGCACCACCACCATTTTCTGGTTTGGTGGTATTGTCCATTCCAAATGCAGATATTGCACATCTAAAGCCAATGGTGTTATTAGATTTATCTTGATCTAAAAATCTTCTTGTTCCTGGGTTTAACCAATACAATCCATCTTTCCAACTACCACCTTTATACACTCTTGATTTATTAGAGATTAAAGTATTGATACCTGTTTGATAAATAGCCGTAGTAGAATCATCGCCATCAGCTACTGCGTTTGCTCTATAAGGATTAAAATCATCCACGTCTATTGTACTCATTGGTCTATATAAATCCAATACCCATTCGTTTACATTCCCTCTAATATTATAAATATTTAAAGGGCTTTGGTTAAAGCTATTTACTTTACTAGGCAATGCAGCTCCGTCATTTGCTTTTCCAGACATACCCATATAATCACCTGTTCCGTTTTTGAAATTTGCCTTATACATTCCCACTATGCCTTTGTTTTTGCCTTTTTCGTTCCCAGTATATCTTATATTTTCATTACCAGATGAAGCCCAAGGATATGGCGCATTTAGTGGGTCGACAATACCTCTGTTACTGGCATTGGGTCCTGATCTAGAAGCTTTGTCGTTAGGAGAAGATTTTTGCAAACTTAATTTAGCTGCGTATTCCCACTCAGCTTCTGTAGGTAACCTGAAATCAGGGATTAAAACATATTCACCTAAATTTTTATTTTGTTTCTTTAGTGTAAGATTTTTTCTAATTGAATCTGCTCTGTCAAAATCTATTTGAGATTTTCCTAGGTATGGATTTTTTGCATCAATCAAACCATTTGCTATCAATGCTTTTTCATTAGCTCTATCTGTTCTCCATCTACAATATGCATTGGCTTGTTCCCAGCTTACACCAACTACAGGATATTCGTTAAATGCTGGAGATCTAAAATAACCTTCAATCATTGGTTCATTGTATGCTAAATCAGATTTCCAAACTAAGGTATCTGGAAGCACTGTTTTGTAAATGGAATCTTTCCCTAATGGCTTATACACTTCTCTAACCCAATTTGTAAATTCTCTGTATTTTTTATTACTTACCTCGTATTGATCAATTCTAAAAGCACTTACTGTTACTCTTCTGATATTGTTGTTCCAATCACCTATCACACTTTCTTCGTCCAAGCCCATTGCAAATGTACCCCCTCTGACTAAAACAGTACCTTCATATGGGTCCGATGGAGGTGGAGTGAAACGAATGCTTTGAGTATTTGAATTGGACTCCATTGAAACGATCGCGGGTCCTAATATTAAAAAAGCAAAAAACAGTAAAATACTATTTATAAAATTCATAAGAATAATTTATGCAAATGGGGTTTAAAATACTCTGCGAATATAGCATTTCTTATGTTAGTAAAACCCTAATTTTAGGCCATGAGATGGCTTCTTGTCTATTTTTTAATCCTGAACCTTACTGACCCTACTAATGCAGTATGTCAGACCGCTGATTTTAGTAAAGGAAAGTGGTTCAAAATAGCCACCACTCAAAGAGCCATTTATCAGATCACAGGCACGCAATTAAAACAAATGGGTGTTACCATACCCATTAGCTCCAGTAAGCTTCAATTATTTGGATTTGATCTCACCCAATTAGCAGAAAAAGTACCTGCCAATGTTCCAGTAGGTAACCAAGAAATATCCATTATGGTTAGAGATGGTGGGGATGGTATGTTTAATGAAAACGATCAATTCCTTTTTTATGCACCTGGAAATATTGACTGGGAAAAATGGGGAGAGGGGCTTCAATGGAAACATAAAAAATTACATTATGCTGATACAGCTTTTTATTTTTTTACCATTGGAGAAAATGGCAAAAGAATTCAAACTGCAACAACAGGTTTCATAGGCAAACAAAAAATAAATACCTATCAAGAGCATATTCTTTGGGAACTAGATAGTCTTAATATATTAAATAGTGGAAAGCTTTGGTTAGGTAATCCAATGGGGCAGGGGCAAGGAAAAGTAAATGCTATTTCAACCAATATTAATACAGTTAATTTAATAGATTCAATACCAGTATTTGTAAATGGGCAATTTGTATCCACCCATTACACGCAAAAAGCACAATTTGATTTTACTTGGGCAGATACAAAAATCAAATCTACATTTATTAACCCTGTTTCTGGCTTAGTGTATGACGCAAGTGCCAATATGATTGTAGACAGTTTTTCTTTTTGGCCATCCAAAAATAATCTAGCCAATACCAATATTGTTTTGCAGTATAATGCGCCATTAGGCAGTACTGGTTGGTTGGACTTTATAACCATTCACTTGACAAAATCATTAAAGTTTGCCAATCGAAACTCCCTGTTTTTTCATGGTCAAGAAGATGCTCAAAACTATTTATATGAGCTAGCAGACGCTGATGCAAATTCAATGGTTTGGAATATCAGCAATCCTTTACAACCCTTGGCTTTACCCGCTAATTATAGCAATAATCAAATTAATTTCTCCAGTGTAGGATCTGCTCGGCAAGCTTTTTTTGCTGTAAAGCAAAATGCTTTTGAAGCAGTAACAAGTATAGATACGCTGAGTAATCAAAATGTATTAAGTAATACAAAGATTGATTACCTGATGCTTGCTCCTAGTGCATTTAAGCAAGCTACTTCTAA
Organism: Chitinophagaceae bacterium; assembly: GCA_017856545.1. GTDB lineage: Bacteria > Bacteroidota > Bacteroidia > Chitinophagales > Chitinophagaceae > Sediminibacterium. The sequence continues at coordinate 9,152 of JAFMEV010000042.1, read as the reverse complement.
ATTGAAAAATTTTCATCAACAGCAAAATGGGTATAAGGTAGAGATCATCGATCCAGTCCAAATTTATAACGAATTTTCTGGCGGTCTTGTGCATCCTATAGCAATTCGAAATTATTTAAAATGGCTGCAAATCAATAACAAAAAAGACAAACAATCCTTTGCGAAATTTCTTTGTATAATAGGTGCTGCTGATTTTAATATGAAAAGATTGAATAAAAACAATCAAGTGCCTGTTTTTGAAAGCGAAGCTTCTTTAGATATTTTGAATAGTTATGCTTCGGATGATTTTTATGCTATTTTAAAAGAAGGTGCAGATATTCATTTCCCTTCAAGTGTTGATTCTTTGGAAATAGCTATTGGAAGAATTCCAGCGAAAACCTCAGCAGAAGCAGATACTTTAGTCAATAAAATTATTCAATATAGTTTAGGTAATACAAAGGGATCATGGCAAAATCAAATCACATGGATTGCCGATGATGGTGATTATAATTTGCATTTACAAGATGCAGAAAGTATTATTGAAGGCCTGCAAAAAAATAATGCCAATTGGAGTCATAAAAAATTATACTTAGACCTTTATCCTGCAAATAATGCTGCAGGAGGTTTAAGTTATCCTTTGGTGGTCAATGAAATCACACAAAATGTAAATAATGGTTCTTTAGTACTTAATTACACTGGCCATGGAAATTATTTAAGACTTGCAGAAGAGGCAGTGATCAATAATGAAAGCATCAAATCTTGGAATAATGCAGGAAAATTGCCTTTGATGATTACTGCTTCTTGCGATTTTGCACCATACGATCAACCGCAATTAAACCCAATTGGATTTAATGCACTCATGCAAAATCGCAATGGAATTATTGCATTGGTGGCAGCCAATAGATTGGTATTCGCTTATAGTAATAAACAAATTAATGAACAATTTATTCAAGCATTATTGGTGCCAGATAAAAATGGGCAGTATCAACCTATTGGTAAAGCATTGCAAATGGCTAAAAATGCACATTGGTCAATGCAAGGAGATCGATTGAATGCCTTTAAATTTAATTTATTGGGAGATCCTGCATTAGCATTAGCGATTGCAAAAAATAAGATTCAACATGTTATTAAGGATACTTTGACAGCTGGGGCTTTAGCTACATTCAATGGCCAAATTATGAAAGATCAAATTGTACATAGTGCATTTAATGGTTGGGCAGATTGTATTGTATTTGATGTGGGTAAACAAAAATCAACATTAGCCAATCAAGCTTCAAGCATTAGAACCAATGTTACTACAAGAGAAGGTATTTTGTATAGAGGAAAGGCAACTGTTACCAATGGAAAATTCAGTGTTCAATTTGTGGTACCTAAAGAAACAACTACTAGTGATGGTTCTATTAGTATTCAAACTTTTGCGTATAGTCAAAACGAGGATGCACTGGGAGTAGTAGGTAATATTTTTGTTAAATCTGCTAACTCAATAAAACAATTAGATACAAATGGTCCCGAAATAAAAGCTTATGTGAATGATACCAATTTTACCAACAATAGTTGGGTAACCGATCAGGCCAATTTAATTATTCAATTAAAAGACAGTTCAGGTATTCAAAGTTCAGGAAATGCTTTAGGGCATGACCTGCAGTTGATTATTGATAATAATGTGAGACAGCCATATGTCTTAAACAATTATTATATGGCAGATATAGATACCTATCAATCTGGAACAATTCTATATAGGTTACCTAACTTATCTATAGGCAAGCATCAATTGGTTATTAAGGCCTGGGACCTATTGGGTAATCTTTCAAAAGATTCTTTATGGCTAATTGTCCCAGAACAAGACAATTTGAAAGCCAAAGATTTAGTGAACAAGCCCAATCCAATGATGAATTTCACCCAATTTAGTTTTGATTTAAACATACAAGATCCAATTATTCAAACCGAATTTTCTCTACGAAATTTAAACGGACAACCCATAGTAAATAAAATTTTACCGCATAAAAACATTTCTAATAAGTGGGTCTTGGATTGGGATGGAAGAGACGCATCAGGTGCAATGATAGCCCCTGGGATATATGTATATACCATTACCGTGAGGGCTGGATCTCAGACTTTTGTTTTATCAAATAAGTTGGTGAAATTATAATTTATCGCCTATCAATAGGTATCTTCGTAGGGTTAACCAAGATCTATACTATGTCTAAGAAAGTTTTTGCTATTGTTATCATTACCCTCTGCAGTTTGTTCAGTAATATGAAGGCTTTGGCACAAACAAATAAAATTTCTATTCAGAGTACGGCTGTTCCTTTCATGTTAATTTCACCAGATGCTAGATCGGGTGGTATGGGAAATTTATCTTTAGCAATGTCTCCTGAGTCGAATGATCTATTTGGAAACAATGCAAAGCTTCCTTTATTAAAACAAAAAAAAGGTTTCTTAATCAATTATACTCCTTGGTTGAAAGATTTAGGTTTAACAGATGTGTATTTAGCAAGTGCTGGCTTTTATAAAAAAATTGACGACAACAGTAGTATTAATAGTTCATTAAGATTTTTTAGTTTGGGTAATATTCAGTTTTCAGATGTCAATGGAACACCTACAACAGAGCAAAGACCCAATGAGTTTAGTTATGATTTTGGTTATAGTTTTTTACTCTCTGATCAATTTAGTGCGGGTATTACTTTAAGATATATTTATTCTAGATTGGTTACAGGATCCTTTATTGGAAATGCAGTAGACTATAGGGCTGGTAATACTGTTTCTGGGGATCTTAGTTTGTTTTACAAGCAAAATGAAGATTTATCTGGCTGGCATGTAGGTATGTTATTATCCAATTTAGGGGGAAAGATTAGTTATTCCAATGCGACCAAAAACAAATACTTTATACCTGCCAATTTAGGTTTAGGTGTTGGCTATCTTACAAAAATCGATACAGATAATTCAATTGAGTTTGGCGCTGATGTAAATCGTTTATTAGTACCGGCAAGTCCTTCAGCTGCAGATCCAGATTATGCCGCTTTGAGAGAGCAATATTTTTCTCAATCCGTTATAGCAAGTTATTTGAATTCATTCACCAATAAGTATGGCATGCCTATTGGGGAGTCTTTAAAAATTTCAGTAGGTGCGGAGTATAATTATACCGATCGTTTTTTCTTAAGAGCAGGTTATTTTATTGACAATAATAAGAACCTTGGCAATATGCAATATTTTACCTTGGGTACTAGTTTTCAATACCAACAATCTAAATTTAACATTTCTTATTTAGTGCCTTCTGGTGGTGGAATTACCAAGAATCCATTATCCAATACCTTAAGATTTGGTTCTGTGTTTTACTTCTAAGCTTTTTTTCTAAATTATACCTACTTTTGTTGATCATGCCTACTACTGTAAAAATTGTCAACAAGAGCAAGCATCCTATGCCTGCCTATGCAACAGCCGGTTCTTCGGGTGTGGACATTAGGGCTGATATTGAACAATCTATCACTATAGCTCCATTAGAAAGAGTATTGGTTCCAACTGGTTTATTTTTTGAAATGCCTGAACAGTTGGAAGCCCAAGTTAGACCAAGAAGTGGTTTAGCCATTAAACAAGGTTTGACTTGTTTAAATACGCCTGGTACCATTGATGCGGATTATAGAGGTGAAGTGAAAGTGATTATGATTAATTTATCCAACGAAGTTCAAACCATTCATAATGGAGATAGAATTGCACAAGTTGTTTTTCAAGTGGTAGAAAAAGTTGTGTTCCAGCAGGTAGATCAATTAAACGAAACAGAAAGAGGCGCTGGAGGATTTGGCCACACAGGCAAAAACTAAATCAATGAAAAAATTACTCTATATATTATTTGCAGTTTGGTTGCTTTCGTCTTGTACGAATGTAAAAAAAGTGCAGGTAATTCAGGATGCATTGTCCACAATTGATAGTAGTAGTTTTAAAAAAGTGCCAGAGATTGATTCCTTATCTATAGTAAAAGAAATCGTAGATCACTTTAATAAAGAAAAAATCACATTCACTACCATGAATGCGAAAATTAAAGTAGACTATGAATCTGAAAAAAATGCTGATACCTATATTGCCAATATGAGTATTTTAAAAGATAGTGCTATTTATATCACTATTAGAGGGGCGATGGGTGTAATTGGCTTGAAAGCATATATTAAAAGAGACTCTGTTACTTTGTTTTATCCTTTGACCAAGAAAATTGATAAAAGACCATTGCAGTCTTTGGTAGAAATAGTTAGAATTCCTTTCTCTTTCGCAACCATTCAAGACCTAATAGTGGGCAATCCTATTTATATGGATAATGCCAAGCTTTTATCTTTCAAAAAAACCGAAGATAGATTACAAGCCAGTTTGTTGGGGACTTTATTCAAAAACTTAGTTGTTTTAGATGCAGAGCATACTAAAATATTACAATTAAAATTAGATGATGTTGATATTAATGAACATCGAACTTGTAAAATTAGTTATGACAACCATGTTAAAGTTAATAACATGACATTTCCATTAAATAGAGAAATAGCCATCGAAGGTAAATCGAAATTAATTATACACATGGAGTTCAAGGAATTTGGATTTAATGAACCATTAAAATATACCTTTGCCATTCCAAGGCCTGGAAAACGTAGATAATATATGATCAAAAGAATTATTGCTTTATTGCTTTTTTGTATTGTTTTAAATAGCCCTCTTGATGCGCAAACAAATGCATCAAGAGAAGATTTGCAAAAGCAGGAGCAATCCTTGAGGAAGGAATTAGATGAATTAAATCGTTTATTGGAACAAACCAAGAAAAATAAAAAGAGTTCATTGGGTCAATTGGCGGTGATAAGAAGTAAAATTGCAAAAAGAGAAGCTTTGGTAAATGGCATCAGAAAGCAGGTGAAAATATTGGATGCCGCTATTTACAATAATCAATTAGACGTACAAAGATTGAATAAAGATTTAGATACCTTAAAATCTAGGTATGCTAAAAGTATTATTTTCTCTTACAAAGGAAGAAGTGGGTATGAGTATTTAAATTTTTTATTTTCTGCAAAGAGTTTTAATGACGCCGTAAAGCGTATTACCTATTTGAAAAGCTACAGACAAAATAGAGAGGCTCAGGCCAATGCTATTAATATGTCTCAAAATGATTTGAATCAAAAAATTAATGTACTTAGCAATAATAAAAAGGATAGATTAAAAACCTTATCTGTTCAAAATGAACAATTGCAGGTATTGGAGCAAGATAAGAAGGAACAAGATAAAGTGGTGAAGCAATTGAAAAGCAAGGAGGCCGAGATTACTGCACAAGTAAAGCAAAAAGAATCTCAGCGACGTAAAATGCAACAAGCTTTGACTGCTTTAATTAAAAGAGAAATTCAAGAAGCAGAAAGAAGAGAAAAAGATCGTTTAGCGAAGGCTAAAGCTGCTAACGCAGAAGCTACTAATAAAGCAAAAGCCTCGGACAATAATTCAACAGCAAAAGCGAATATAAAAATTGGTAAAGTTGAAGGAGGTTTATCCAGCACTACTGATAACAGACCTTATTCTGCATTAGAGACTACTGAAGAAGGAAGAGAAACATCTATCTCTTTTGAAAACAACCGAGGAAACCTTCCTTGGCCAGTAGATAGAGGAAATGTGTATGTTCATTTTGGTGTGGAGAATATTCCAGGAACCAAATTGAATAGAAAGAGTGATGGTATTGAAATTGCTTTGCCAAAAGGAAGTCCGGTGAAAAGTGTTGCGAATGGTACTGTGATTTATGTTGGGGATGTCAATGGAGATTTATCCATCTTTGTAAAACATGGTAAATATTTCACTACTTATTCTCATTTAAGTACTGCTAGTGTAAAAGTAATGCAAGAAGTAAGAGCAGGAACTGTATTGGGCAGATCTGGGGTAAACTTAGATGGAGAAGGTGCCTTATTGTTTTCTATCAATAATGAAAAAGTGGTTTTCTTTGACCCTGAATCTTGGTTAAAAAATAGAAGATAGTTTTGTTATATTTACTATCTAAAATTTGCTGCCATGTCAAAATACATTCTGTCCTTTGATCAAGGAACTACGAGTAGTCGTGCCATTTTATTCGATCATCAAGGACAAATTCAATCTATAGCTCAAAAAGAATTCACACAAATTTTTCCAGAACCAGGTTGGGTAGAGCATGATGCCATGGAAATTTGGAGTACTCAAATTGGAGTAGCATCTGAATCTATTAGTAAAATCAATGCACAACTTACAGATATTGCAGCGATTGGTATAACCAATCAAAGAGAGACTACCGTTGTATGGAATAAAAAAACGGGATTACCTATTTACAATGCTATTGTTTGGCAGGACAGAAGAACTGCAAGCTATTGTGATAGCTTGAAAGCGGATGGCAAAGCAGCCATGATTCAAGAAAAAACAGGTTTAGTGATTGATGCCTATTTTTCTGGGACTAAAATTAAATGGATTTTAGACCATACGCCTGGTGCAAGAGATTTGGCTGCAAAAGGAGATTTATGTTTTGGAACGATAGACACTTGGTTGGTTTGGAAATTAACCAATGGCAAAGTGCATGTAACGGATGCTACCAATGCATCTAGAACCATGCTTTTTAATATTCATAATTTGGAGTGGGATCAAGAACTATTGAATTTATTAGATATACCTGCATCCATTCTTCCTGAAGTAAAAAGTAGTAGTGAAATTTATGGCACTACGGATCAATTATTTACACATCACGAAATCCCTATTGCTGGTATTGCAGGAGATCAGCAAGCGGCATTGTTTGGACAAATGTGTACTAGTCCGGGTATGGTAAAAAATACCTATGGTACAGGATGTTTTATGTTAATGCACACGGGAGAAAAAGCAGTCAGTTCAAAAAATAATTTATTAACTACTATAGCATTACAAATAAATGGACACACCTATTATGCATTAGAAGGTAGTGTCTTTATTGGAGGTGCAGTTGTTCAATGGTTAAGAGACGGATTGCATTTAATTAGAAACTCATCTGAAATTGAAGCATTGGCTAGTCAAGTAGATACGACAGATGGGGTTTATTTAGTACCTGCATTTGCAGGATTAGGTGCACCTTATTGGAACCAGCATGCAAGAGGTACCATTGTTGGAATTACAAGAGGCACCAATAGTGCGCATATTGCCAGAGCAGCATTGGAGAGTATTGCATTTCAAAGTTATGATTTAATGAAGGCTATGGAATCTGATGCAGGTATACCTATTGCAGAATTAAGAGTGGATGGTGGTGCTACCAATAATAATTTACTCATGCAATTTCAATCAGATATTATTCAAACCAAAGTTGTGAGACCTACCATGATTGAGACCACTGCATTAGGGGCAGCGTATTTAGCTGGACTAGCAGTAGGGTTTTGGAAAAGTCAAGAAGAAATTGCTGCTAAATGGGCTATTGATAAAACCTTTGAGCCACAACAAAATATGGATAGAACACAATTGATTAAAGGTTGGGAGCGAGCAATAAAAGCAACCAATAATTGGTAAACCATTCAATTTTGTGTAATTTAAAAACTGATTGCTAAAACCCGAATATTATGACACCTTTTGTAGCAGAATTTTTAGGAACTGCATTTATCATCATTATTGGAAATGGGGTTGTGGCCAATGTTGTTTTGCCTAAAACAAAAGGCAACAATGGAGGTTTGATTTCTATTGTATTGGGATGGATGATTGCTGTTTTTGTTGGCGTTTATATGACTGCAGATAGTAGTGGAGCGCATTTAAATCCAGCAGTGACTTTTGCTTTGGCTGCGGCTGGAAAATTTGATTGGTCCATGGTGCCCATGTATATCTTAGCTCAAATGCTTGGAGCCATGTTGGGTGCTTTCATAGTATGGATGATTTATAAAGATCATATCAACGAAGCAGGGTCCGCAGCAGATCAATTAGCCATTTTTTCTACCGGTCCTTCCATCAGAAGATTGCCTCAAAATTTTATTACAGAAACCTTGGCGACCCTGGTTTTTATACTAGGAATCTTGTTTATTCAACCGGCTGACAACAATTTGGGGGCCTTATCTGCCCTGCCAGTAGCGCTTTTAGTGGGTGGAATCGGCTTTGGATTAGGTGGTCCTACAGGTTGGGCGATCAATCCAGCCAGAGATTTAGGCCCTAGAATGATGCACTTTTTGCTTCCAATGAAGGGAAAAGGCAGTAGTGACTGGTCTTATGCCCCAGTTCCTGTTTTTGGTCCTATTGTAGGGGGAATTTTAGCTGGAATTATCTACACACAATTTTTGCAATAAACTCGCAAAACCCTACCTTTGCAGCCAAAATGGAGTATATCCCTTTCCCCATTTAAAACGGGGATTGAAAAACAAACAATGTTATGGCAACAACAGGTAAAATCAAACAAATTATCGGTGCGGTAGTAGACGTGCAGTTTTCTAACGGAGCGTCATTACCAGAAATCTACAACGCCCTTGAAATTCAAAAACCAGGTGGTGAAAAGTTAGTATTAGAAGTACAACAACATCTTGGTGAAGATAGTGTTCGTTCTATTGCGATGGACGGTACAGAAGGTTTGGTGAGAGGAATGGAAGTGATCGATTTGGGAAAGCCAATTTCTATGCCAATCGGTGAAGGAATCAATGGTCGTTTATTTAATGTTACTGGTGATGCGATTGACGGTTTACCTCAATTAGATAAATCAAATGGTCGTCCAATTCACGCTAATCCTCCAAAGTTTGAAGACTTAAGTACTGCAACAGAAGTGTTGTTTACAGGTATCAAAGTGATCGACTTGATTGAGCCATATGCAAAAGGTGGAAAGATTGGTTTGTTTGGTGGTGCGGGTGTAGGTAAAACAGTATTGATTCAAGAGTTGATTAATAATATCGCAAAAGGACACGGTGGTTTATCAGTGTTTGCGGGTGTGGGAGAAAGAACTCGTGAGGGTAATGACTTATTGCGTGAGATGATTGAAGCAGGTATTATGAAATACGGTGATGCTTTCAAACATAGCATGGAAGAAGGTGGATGGGATTTAAGTAAAGTAAACTTAGAAGAATTAAAAGATTCTAAAGCTACTTTCGTTTTCGGTCAAATGAACGAACCTCCAGGAGCACGTGCTCGTGTTGCCTTGAGTGGTTTAACCATTGCTGAATATTTCCGTGATGGAGATGGAACAGGAAAAGGAAAGGATATCTTATTCTTCG
>JAFMEV010000041.1 GCA_017856545.1 Chitinophagaceae bacterium | reverse complement strand
ATAAAGGATGCTAGCTATGCAAATTTGGTATTCTTTGATGGAAAGACTTGGATCACGCCTTCTCAACCTCTTTTAATGGGAACTCGAAGAGCATCGCTCATCAATGCAAAGACAATCATTGAGTCTCCAATTCAAGTCAAAGAGCTTGAAAAATTTAGTTTTGTTAAATGTATCAATGCGATGATGCTTTGGGAGGAAAGTCCCATGATTAAAATTGAACACAGTCTTTTTAAATCTTTCTAGAAGTTGATGGATGAAACCTATTTATTGCTATTTGATGAGCGGTAGTAATTTATCATTCAAATTAGTTCAAATGCTATAAATTTGAAGATGGATTTACTTAAGGGAACCAAATGCCTTTTTTTACTGTTTTTTATTTCCTTCACTGTTTATGGGCAGAATTCCGATAATAATGCTATAAAACAAGAGGTTGATAAATTGATGGGCTATCAAGCATCCATTTATAATGGCCCGAAGTTTTTTGGCTATCCAAGCTATTACAAAGAAACACACCCATTTTTTAATTCGAATATCCCTGGAATTGGTTCTATTCAATATGATGGAAAATATTATGAAGGAATATATCTATTATACGATGAGTACAAGGATATTGTTGTTTTAAGTGACCAATCAAGACTTATTGAGTTGAATACAGATAAGATAACAAAATTTACAATTAATGGAAGTCAGTTTGTTCATATTGATAAGCTTTATAATTTAAAAGACAACAAATATGATTTGTATGAATTTTTAGAAGATGGCAAAATTAAATTGTTTCGAAAGGAAATTAAATCTAAACAGCAACAGATAATCAATAATGAATTTATTGGAGTATTTGAGTCAAAAGTTTATTACTTCATTTTATTAGAAAATAAATTGATTCCAATTACAAATAAAAAACAGTTGTTTCAATTATTTGCGAAAGAGCAACAGGGAATTAGAAGATTAATAAGTAAAGAAAAATTAAAATTTAGACGCAGCAAGGAAGCATTTTTTAGAAAGGTCATTGCTTATCTAAATAATCAACAATAGTACATGAAAAATAGTAAAATTTATTTATTGTGTACGCTCTTGTTTTTATGTACAATTGATTCTTTTGGACAAAAAGATACTATTTTCTCTTTCAATCTTAAAAATGTTTCCATTCCTGAATTTGCAAATCAAATAGAGGCTAAATCTTCTTATCGTGTTTTTTATAACCCAGATATTTTTGACCGTGTTTATATTAGTTTTAATTCGACTAATAAATCCATTAGATCCATTTTAACAAGTGTATTTGAAGGTTCAGATATTTATTTCAGTATAGACTTAGACAATCATATTTTTTTGACTAAGGGACAGTCATTAAATTTTACCATTAACAATAAGGGGAATCAAAATACGGTTAATAAATTTCAAGTAGATTCTACAAATGACAATGAAGTACTTGATGGTGCAAGTTTGCAATCAGGCACGTTGAATAAATTAATACAGATTGGTTTAAAAAATCCTATAGATAAACTTAATACAGCTGTAATTAATGGGGTCATTAAAAATAAAAAAAATGGGGAACCGGTTTTCGGCGCTTCTATTTTTATAGATAATCCAAAGATTGGAGTTGTAAGTGATCAATATGGTTCGTTTGTAATTGAATTGCCAAAAGGTAAAAATATCTTACATGTTCAAAGTTTGGGTATGAGAGATTTGAAACAACCTATTCAACTGAATGGAGATGGTAAAATAATGATTGATCTTACTGAGTCAGTCACTTCCTTAAAAAAAGTAGTTATTTCATCTCAAAAAATAAGCAATATCAGAGGTACACAAATGGGTGTTCAGCGAATTGATATTAAAACTCTTAAGCAAGTTCCAGTTGCCTTTGGTGAATCAGACATTTTAAAAGTAGTAACTACAATTCCTGGTGTTAAGACAGTGGGGGAGGCAAGTAGTGGCTTGAATGTTAGAGGAGGTTCTGCTGATCAAAACCTTATTCTATTCAATGACGGTACTATTTACAATCCAACCCATTTATTCGGTCTTTTTTCTGCATTTAATCCTGAAGTAATTAAGAATGTGGAGTTATATAAAGGAACTATTCCAGCAGAATACGGAGGTAGACTTGCATCAGTTTTAGAAATTAATAGTAGAGAAGGTAATAAAAAAAATATAACCGGTTCGGCAGGGATTGGCTTGTTGACCAGTAGATTGAATTTAGAAGGTCCATTGGTTAAAGACAAATCTTCTTTTATTTTAGGAGGAAGAACTACTTATTCAAATTGGCTTTTTAAATTACTTCCTGAAGAGTATAAAAATAGTAAAGCTTCTTTTTATGATGTTAATTTTAGCATCAATCACGAAATTGATAAAAAGAATACACTTTATTTTAGTGCCTATACTAGTGCCGATCAATTTAATTTGAATAGCGATACATTATATGGATACGGTAACAAAAACTTCTCTTTGAAACTAAAACATATTTATTCAAATAAATTAACGGGTATATATACGGTTGGATACGATAAGTATAGTTATAATATTACAAGTGACAAGGTTCCTGTCAATGCATTTAAATTAAATTTTGGTATTCAGCAGTTATTCGCAAAAGCAATGTATAATTATACTTTAAATGTTAAACATAGTTTTGATTTTGGAGTGAATACGCTTTTGTATAATTTATCTCCTGGAACATTTGCACCACTGAATCAAAATTCACTTGTAGCATTTAATAAGATCAATACAGAAAGGGCTTTAGAAACTGCTTTATTCTTTACTGATCATTACACTATTTCCAGTAAACTTAAACTTGATCTTGGCTTAAGAACTTCTTTGTATAATTATTTAGGTCCACAGCAAATTAGTACATACGCAGAAGGAGTTTCCAAATCTGCTAATTCTGTGACTGGAGTTGTGGATTATAAGTCAGGAGACTTCATTAAGAATTATGGTGGCCCAGAGTTTAGAATAGCAATGCGTTATGTAGTTGATGAAACCTTCTCCTTAAAAGCCGGATTTAATAATCAAAGACAATACATTCATTCTATTTCCAATACCACTACGGTTTCTCCAACTGATATTTGGAAATTAAGTGATCCCAATATTAGACCACAACTCGGTAATCAATTTTCTATTGGTGCTTATAAGAACTTAAAATCAAATACCATTGAAACTTCTTTAGAGTTCTATTATAAGAATATAAATAATTTCCTTGACTATAAAAGCGGGGCTGTGTTATTGATGAATAAAAATATTGAAACGGAAGTTATTGGGACAAAAGGGAAGTCTTATGGAGTAGAGTTTTTAGTAAAGAAATTGACTGGTAAGTTAAATGGTTGGATTAGTTACTCATGGTCAAGAATTCTTTTAAAAACTACTTCTTTATTAGAAGGGGAAATCATTAACAAAGGCGCTTATTATCCTGCAAATTATGATAAGCCACATGACCTCTCTATTATTAGTAATTACCGATTCAGTCATCGTTTTAGCATTTCCTTAAATACTACTTATAGCACAGGAAGACCTATTACTATTCCTGTTGGCTTATTTAATTATGGTGGTTCTGCACGAACTTTGTATGCAGATAGAAATGCATACCGAATTCCGGATTATTATAGAGCAGACTTTTCAATGAATATAGAAGGAAACCATAAAGTAAACCAGCTAACTCATAACTCTTGGAGTATTGGGGTGTATAATTTAACTGGTAGAAGAAATCCATATTCTGTATACTTCTTATCAGAAAATGGCGGTGTAAATGGGTATCAATTATCTATTTTCGGGGCTGCAATTCCGTATATTAATTTTAACATCAAATTTAAATAGAAAGAGATGAGAACTATTTTATTTTGCTTTCTATGTTTGTTCGTTTTTTCTTGTAAAGAAAAGTATGTTTCGCCTTATGTAAGTAACATAGATGGTTATTTAGTAGTCGAGGGTAATATTAATAATGGCAAAGATTCTACTGTTATTAAACTTAGCAGATCTACCCGTTTAGACAATGATGTAGTTAAAATGGAGTCTGGTGCAAGTGTTAAGTTAGAAGGTGATGATAAAATGAGTTATATTTTAAATGAAATAAGACCTGGTTTTTATCATATTGGACAGTTAAGCTTGAGTGAAGCAAAAAAATACCGCTTGAGTATTGTGACTAAATCAGGAAAAAAATATTTTTCTGAATTTGTGCCAGTGAAAGATAATCCAGCGATTGATAGTATTCAATGGAAGGTTGAAAAAAGTGGTGTTCAATTATACATCAATACACATGATGATTTAAATAAAACAAAATACTATAATTGGGAGTTTGATGAGACCTGGGAATTCCATTCAACGTATAAATCATTTTTACAAATTAATGAGTCTTTGATCCAAGGGAAAAAAGTATATACTTTAGATTATAGAAATTTAGGATACTATTCCTTTGATTCATCTATATATTATTGCTGGAGGACAGAGCCCTCTAAAAATATTTTAATTGGCACTTCTATTAATTTAAGTAATGATGTAATTAGTTTACCGTTTCATTTTATTCCGAATGATTCTTGGAAATTAGGTGTTAGGTATAGTATCAATGTGAAGCAGTATAGTTTGTCTAAATCTGCCTATGACTACTTGTTAAAGATGAAAAAAAATACAGAATCTACAGGATCTATCTTTGATGCGCAACCATCTGAACTTAAAGGAAATTTTTATTCAGATTCTGATAAATCAGAAACGGTTATTGGCTTTTTAAATATTTCAAATATCAAAACTAAAAGAATATTTATCGATAATACGCAGTTATCTAACTGGCGTTATAGAGAGACCTGTTTTTTGTCAGAAATCAAAAATGATAGTGATAGTATAAGAATAAGTGGAATAGGATTAATCCCAACGGATGTTGCTAAAACAAGTGCTACATCAATCATTTCATATTATGCTGGAGAACCCAAATGTGTGGATTGTACTTTTAGAGGAACCAATATCAAACCTGCATTTTGGAAAAAATAATTTTATATGAAACGTGAAATTTTAATAGCCATATCAATTGTTTTACATTTCTTTTCTATAGAGCCAATTGCTGCTCAAGATAAGCGTATAGAAAATGTACTTCAAGGGGCCAATCAATTTCAACAAGCCCCCGTTTCTGAAAAAGTATATTTACACACTGATAAAAATACCTACCTAGCTGGCGAAATTGCGTGGTTCAAAGTGTACAATTTGAATGCAAATAATCATTTATTAAGTGATTTAAGCACAATTGTATACGTTGAGCTTTTTAATACGGATAATGAACCAACGATTCAACTAAAGATTCCTGTAAAAAACGGATTAGGAGAGGGCTCTATTGATTTACCCAGTAATTTAAAATCAGGTAATTATGTTTTAAGAGCCTATACTCATTGGATGAAAAATTTTAATGAGCAACTCTTTTTTCAAAAATCATTACAAATCATCAATACTGAAGTAATCCCTGAGAAGATTCAGGTAAATGCAAAAGATAGTACGCTTATTCAATTTTATCCAGAAAGTGGAAACTTACTATCCAATGTTCGAAATACGGTTGCCTTTAAAACAACCAACATGTATGGTGTAGGTGTGGATTCAAAGGGGTATATACTCAATAATCAATCCGATACAATAGTTCATTTTTCAACCAAACAACATGGTATCGGTAAATTTGAATTCACCCCTAGATTCAAAGAATCTTATACTGCTGTTTTTATGGGAAATGATGGGAAACAATATAGATCCATCTTGCCCAATCATTTTGATCACGGTGTGTTAATTCAATTACAACAAGGTGATGGTTTATTGTCTTTAGATATTGTATCTAATAAAAATGCCAACTATGTATTCATTGTGCAATCAAACAATACAATTAATAAGAACCTTTCTAGAAAAATTACAAGTAATGAGCATATCGTCATTGATCTTGCTCAATTGACTGATGGAATAAATGTTTTCACTGTATTGGATGATCAATTTAAGCCAATGGCAGAAAGATTATTTTTTAAATTTCCAACTACTACATCAACACTACAGTACCAGCTAGATAAAGAAATTTCAAATAGATCAGGTGTTCAGGTAAAACTGGCATTGCAAGCATCTAATGGCAAACCTTTATCTGCTTATCTTTCTGCTTCAGTATATAAATACGACTCAATTGTGAGTATCGATTCAACAAGTATACAAGATTTTCTTTTGCTTGGCTCCAACTTAACCGAATCAATAGAATCGCCATTTAGTTACTTTAATCCCAATAAGCCCATCAATGAAAGAAGTTCTGAAATGGATCTATTGATGTTGACGCATGGTTGGAGAAAATATAACTGGGCTCCTCGTTTCTTACCTGAAACCAACGGACATTATATTAACGGAAAAATAATCATGCCTGCAGGTCAGAGATTGGAAGACAATGCCACTGTTTATTTATCTACTACTGGACAATTTCCTCAATTTAAAACAGCGACTATAGATTCTTTAGGACAGTTTAATTTTATTTTACCAGATTTTTATAACAATGGACAAATCATTCTACAAAAAGGGATATTAAATGCTTCTAGTAAATTATTATCGTTTTCTCTTCAAGATCCTTTTTTTAATAAGCCAACAAAGATGAATGTTATACAAAATAAATCCTTCCCAACGTATAGCATTAATAAAGCACAAATTCAATTGGAGATTCAAAATAAGTTCGGATTAAAAAATGAACAATTTTCTTTATTTAAACAGGATAGCTTGCCTTTTTATGGTAAACCGAATAATCAATATCTTCTTGATAACTATGTTAGATTTAATACCCTTGAAGAGGTATTAAGAGAATATGTTTCACCAGTGATGCTGAGAAAAAAGAATGATCAGTTTTTTATCAATGCATATGATGCTGAAACAACAAGTTTTTTTACACCAGGTCCTCTTGTTTTAATGGATGGTGTTCCTCAATTAGATTTTAATAGTTTATTAAATAATGATCCATTAAAGATTAAAAAATTAGAAGTGGTAGATAGAACCTATTATTATGGCAAGAATACTTTTTATGGAATTCTTCATTTTACTTCTTACAATGGCAATAATATTGATGCAGACATTGATCAACATCTAAAAGTATTTGATTATAAAGGTCTAGAGCAACAACGTATCTTCAGTACACCTACTTACAAACAAGATTTTCAGAAACTTTCAAGAATGCCTGATTTTAGAACATTGCTTTCATGGCAACCACAATTAATAGTCAATCCACAAGGAAAGCTAGATTTATCATTTTATACATCAGATGTGTCAGGTAATTTTATGATCTCTATTCAAGGAATTTCTGATAAAGGTATTCCAGTTCATCAGCTAATACCTTTTAAGGTTCAATAGCTAATTAACTTAAATTATAGTACTAATTTTTATTCTTTTTAATTTTTCTCTACATTTATACAATGAAAAAAGTTTATATAATTCTTGGACTACTTGCGCTGATTATTTTTGAATTTGTGAGAGTATACTTAATTATGCCTTTGCCAGGGAGCCAACAATTTAATTCTATAGATATTGCTTATTTTCTAGGAACCAATAAATGGGTGATTAGATTGGTTGGATATTTATTTGTAATCATTCTTACAGTTTCAATTTGGATGAATATTTTAAAAAGAGAGAAACTGTTCATTCTTTTTTTAGCAACTATTTATATAGGCGTTTTTTATGTTTTTACCTTTAAGATGGAAGCTGATAAAATGTTTTATCAACCAACCAAAGTGATAACAGCTTCATTGTTAAACAATAAAATTCCTTCTAATAAATTAGTGATAGGTGTTGTGATAGATAGTGTTGCTATTGCTTATCCTATTCAATTAATCGGTTATCATCATCAAGTAGTCGATACCATTAATAACAAAGCCATCATGGTTACTTATTGCACTGTTTGTAGAACTGGAAGAGTGTATAGTCCTATTGTAAAAGGGAAACAAGAAACTTTTAGATTGGTGGGTATGGATCATTTTAATGCCATGTTTGAAGATCAATCTACCAAGAGCTGGTGGAGACAATCCAATGGTGAATGCATTGCAGGGCCTTTAAAAGGGTATAAGCTACAAGAAATTAGATCTGAACAAGCTGTTTTGTCCGCTTGGTCTAGAGTGCATCCCAATACAAAAATTTTACAACCAGATCCAGTTTTCAAAGAAAAATTTGATCAAATGGATACCTATGACAAAGGGGCTTCTAAAGGAAGTTTAACAAAAAGAGATAAAACCTCTTGGAGCAATAAATCATGGGTTCTTGGAGTTGAAGATGCTGGTAATTCGAAAACCTATGATTGGAATCAACTTGTAGTGCAAAGAATTATTCAGGATTCTATACCAAATAATCCAATAGTTATTTTATTAGAAAACGATACTGCTTCATTTCATACCTATAGTAGAAAAATGAACAATGATGTATTAAGCTTTATAAAAAATAAAGATGCTATCTGGGATACCAATACAGGTTCTTTATGGAATTACGATGGAATTTGCATTGATGGACAATTAAAAGGCAAGGTCTTGACTAAAGTTGCAAGCTATCAGGAGTTTCTTCATTCCTGGGAGTTTTTTCATCCCAAAAGTAGTCGCTACGGCAAATAATCTCCTAGCTGTAAATCAAGTTGGATAAGAATTTGGTCATATAATGACATTAATGTTTTTTATTTTTTTGTTTAAGATAATTTATACTTTTAATTTATTTACTTAAACACGGATTACGGAAGACGAAAATTCAATAGTAGTACACTTTTGTGTAATGATTTTAATATTATTTTTCAGTTATTAAATCATTTACAAATTGATAATTTTTATGAGAAATTTGTTAGTCTTATTGGCATTTGGTCTACTGTCAACTACAGTTGCCTTTGCACAAAACACTAAGAAGGTGACTGGTAAAGTTACTGACGAGAATGGCAAAGTATTATCTGGAGTAACAGTATCGGTTGGTGCTGTAAAGACAACTTCTGATGATAATGGTAATTATTCTCTTCAAGTACCAACTGGTTCATCTACTATTAAGTTTTCGATTGTTGGTTATTCTGATGCTGACTTGAAAATTGGCAGTAAAAACACCATTGATGCTCGCTTAAACGCTGAAACAAATCAATTATCTGAAGTGGTAGTTGTTGGTTATGGTGTTCAGCAAAAAAAGGCTTTCACTGGTTCTGCTTCAAAAATTGATGCAAAAGAATTCTCTCAATTGGTGACACCATCAGTTGATAGACAATTAGCAGGTCGTGCTGCCGGTGTTCAAGTAGTTGCTGGCGGTGGTGATGTTGGTGCACCTGCGAGAATTAGAATTCGTGGTGTGAATTCAGTTTCACAAAACCAATCACCTTTAATCGTTGTTGATGGTGTTCCATTTATTTCTGGAAACATTGCTGCAGCAACTAACTCAAATGCTTTGGGAGATATTAACCCGAACGATATTGAGAACATTGAGGTGTTAAAAGATGGTTCTGCAACTGCGATCTTTGGATCTAGAGCTGCGAACGGTGTAATCATGATCACTACTAAAAAAGGTTCTAAAAGTGGAGCAATGAAAGTGAATTATGATGCAACTTTTGGTTTCACATCTCCATTCAAGACATATGATTTATTAAACAATGCTCAATTCGTTGAAATTGCTAACGAAAAAAGAACGAACACTGGTGTTACAGGTTGGGCTGCCCCAGGTGATGGTCAAACATACGATTGGCAACGTTTAGTGATGAGAGACAATACACCAACTTCTCAACATAACTTGAGTTTTTCTGGTGGTACTGCTAAAAGTACTTATTTCTTCTCTTTGAACTATAGTGATCAAAAAGGTATTTTGATTTCTAATGCGAATAAGTCTTATCGTATTCGTTTCAACTTTGATCATGAAATAAACAAATTCATCAAGGTTGGTAATAATTTGACTTTATCTAAGCAAGTAGATAATGACCAAAACAATGGTAGCAATGCATTGAGTGGTGGTATCGCTTCTGCTTTGCGTATGTTACCTAACGTAAATCCTTTTAATCCTGACCATCCTACAGGTTACAATATTCGTTTTCCTCAGTTGAACCAAGTTGGTTTGGGACCTAACAGTAATCCTGTAGATGACAACTATACAAACCCATTATTTACATTAACACAAAACAGATATGAATCTGATAAATTACGTGTAAATAACAACCTATATGTAGAACTTAGTCCAATGAAAGGTCTAAAAATTAGATCTGCATTCAACTATGATTTCTTGAATGACTACTCTACAGTAGCATTAAGTCCAGTTCATGGTGATGGATTTAGCTCTTTAGGTAATATCCAAAACGTTGGACAACAAGTTCAAAGAATGGTATGGCAAAATTACATGAACTATAATACCACTCTTTTCAATGACCATAATGTTTACTTAACTGCTGGTCACGAGGTACAAGAAGATATCAGCAAATTTGTTTCTGGTTCATTACAACAATTATCTGATCCTTTCTTCTTACAAAAGAATGTTATTTCTGGATCAGGTGCATTACAATTTGCAAGTGGTGGTTATGGCATGAGTGGTTTCCAATCTTTATTTGGACGTTTGAACTATGATTTCAAAAACAAATATTTTGTTCAAGGATCTGTAAGACGTGATGGTCAAAGTTCTTTAGCGCCAGCAAATCGCTTTGGTGTATTCCCAGGCGCTTCTGTTGGTTATAGAATTTCTGAAGAAGGTTTCTGGAAACAAAATCAATTCTTAAATAAAACATTTAGCGATGTGAAATTGAAAGGTTCTTATGCGATAGTAGGTAACCAATTAGGTGGTTTCCCTTATTTGAGCACTTTCGGTTCTGCTGCTTATGGTAATATTCCAGGTTTAGCTCCAAACTTAGTAGGTAACGCTGCTTTGCAATGGGAAAGAAGTAAGAAATTAGACGTTGGTCTTGAATTAGGTTTGTTCAATAACCGTTTCACTTTTGTTGCAGACTGGTTCTTGAATGATATCGATCAATTGGTTTTTGCTGTTCCTACTCCTAACTCAGCGGGTATCCCAGGTAACTCAATCAGCCAAAACGTTGGTACTGCTAGAAACAATGGTTTGGAATTTGCATTGAGTGGTGATATCATTAGAGGTAAAGATTTCAACTGGGGCTTCAATGCTAACTTTACTACTTTAGAAAATAAAATCACTTCATTGTACTCAGTGGGCGGTGTTCCTGTAACAACTATCCCTGGTGCATACAATAGAATTGAAACAGGTCAATCCTTAAATTACCTTTGGGGATGGCAATACGTTGGTGTGAATACTCAAACTGGTAACCCAATGTATTCTAAAGCGAACGGAACTTTAGTTCAAAGAAATACTACGAATGGTTCTTTCTTTACAGCAGCAGACATGAATGATGGCAATATGACCACTTCAAATCCTTTGACTGATGCAGATAGAGTTAATTTAGGAAATAGCTTACCTACCTATTTTGGTGCGGTAACCAACAATTTCCGTTACAAGAATTTCTCATTGGAATTCATGATTCGCTTCCAAGGTGGTAATAAGATCATGAACATTACACGTCAAGAAGCTTTATTGAGCCAAAACTTCCACAACAATGGAACTGAGATCATGAACAGATGGAAAGCGCCAGGCGATGTTACAGATGTACCAAGATTAAGATACGCTCAAAGTGCTACTGTTAACCAAACAGGTGCTGCGATCTCTAGATTCGTTGAAAGTGGAGATTTTGTTAGATTACAAAACGTTGTATTCAGCTATGCATTCAGCAACCAATCTTTGTCTAAGTTCTCAAACGGCTACATCAAGAATGCAAGAGTTTTTGCACAAGGACAAAATTTATTCATGTTGACAAATTACTCAGGTTTAGATCCAGACAATGCTAGCCAAAGCGGTATTGATAATGCTGTATCACCTACATTACGTATTTTATCAGTGGGACTTAATGTTGGATTCTAACATAAACTCAATAAAAAAATATATTCAAATTAAAATTGTTAACAATGAGACTGATTCATAAATTAATTCAAAATACTTTACTGCTAGGCACAGTGATGTTAGCAGTAAGTTGTGAAAAGGTGCTAGATGTGCAACCTTTCAACGCCTTCACTGATGAAAGCGTATTCACCACATCGGCACGTGCTACCTTAGCATTAAACGGTGTGTATGATGCCGCACAAACTGGTGGTCCTAGCTTGGCGGGTCGTGGTTATCCTTTTGGTGCAGCCACTATTCAACAAGGTGATAACCGTGGTGAAGACATGGTGAACTTACAAGCTTTCTACCAAATTACTTACCAAGGTACTTACACTCCATTTACAGCGAACAATAACTCAATGTGGGATAATACCTATGGTATGATCAATAAAGCCAATATTGCGATTGAAGGCTTTAAAAAAGCTGCAGCAAGTGGCGTATTGACTGCTGCTACAGCTACACAGTTTGAAGCAGAGTGTCGTTTTTTACGCGCTTTAGGACATCATGAATTATTGATTCATTTTGCACGTCCTTTCTTA
Organism: Chitinophagaceae bacterium; assembly: GCA_017856545.1. Lineage (GTDB taxonomy): Bacteria > Bacteroidota > Bacteroidia > Chitinophagales > Chitinophagaceae > Sediminibacterium. Next base: position 1,916 of record JAFMEV010000041.1, on the reverse strand, counting down.
GATGGAAACGGTGCGGCTTTGGGTGTTCCTTATCGTGATTATGCTGTAACAGGTGGTGAAAGCTTAGAGCGTCTACAAAAAGAAGCTCGCCCAACAGTAGCTGCTGCATATGCTAAACTTTTAGAAGATATCAATTTTGCAGAAGCAAATTTACCTGTGACTAATAGCGGTGGTGCAGTGATTCGTGCACAAAAAAGTGCTGCGATTGCTTTGAAGCAAAGAGTGTTATTACACATGGGCCAATGGGCTAACGCAGTTGCTGCAGGTAATGCATTAGTTCCAACTACAGTAAATCCAGCTACTCCAACTTCTGCAAGAAGTTTAGTGGGTAACCATGCTTTAACTGCAACTCCTAACGGATCTTTTGGATTTACAGGTGGCAACAGCATCAGTACAGAAAATATCTTTTCTGTAAAAAATGATCCATTGGATAATGGTTCTGTAAATGGTGCACCTGCTGCTATGTATGGTTCTACAGATTTATTAGGCCGTGGCTTAGTTTGCGTGTCTCCAATTATTTGGAACAACACTGGTTGGTTGGCTGAAGATTTAAGAAGAACTACTTTGTATCGTAATGGTGGTACCGCTATCGGTAGAGCTATGATGACAACAAAATATACAGACTATAGCGGACGCGGAGACAATACCCCAATTATTCGTTGGGCAGAAGTATTGTTGAACCAAGCTGAAGCAGAAGCAAGAGTTGCTACAGGTATTTCTCAAAGAGCAATTGATTTATTGAATATGGTAAGAAACAGATCTTTACCTTCTACAGCGAATCAATATACTGCTTCAAGTTTTGCTTCAAGAACTGCTTTAATTAGAGCAATATTGTTGGAGCGCAGAATTGAATTCTTGGCTGAAGGTAGAAGATGGCCAGATATTCACAGAACTGCACAAGATCCAATTACAGAATTAAGATCTGGTGGTATTCCAGCGAAAGTTGCGAATGGTGGTGTAACAGGTACAACCCTTGCACAATATGGTATTGGTTTAGCGGTGACTACAAGTCAACCTGCTATTCCTTATAGCGATTTCAGATTTATCTGGCCTATTCCAGCGATTGAGGTAACTACTAATCCAGTAATAGTACAAAATCCAGGATACTAATTCTCATGTTGTTGTATTAATTCTTGGACTGAAGAAGGGGCTTTTGCCCCTTCTTTTTTTGTATATCAATACCAAGCCTAAGTTTCAAAATAAAAGAATGTTCAGCCTTTTTTATTTATTTCATCAAATACTTTTACAATGTGAATTGTTAATAAATTTTACTTAGTCATCTAAATAGAATGATGAAATTTAGTTACCTAAAGTAAAAATTATGCAATGGAGAAAATTTAATGGAGAAGTAATTTCTTTGCCAATTAAAGAACATGTAAAAAATTGCATAGAGGAAGAATATCAAAAAAACAATAAACTCAAGGTATATATTGGTACAGATAGTATTGTAAAAAATGCCATAACAGAATATGCCACTGTTATTGTTTTTTTAAGAGAAAAAAATGGTGGGTTTATGTTCATTCATAATGAATCTAACTCACAAATAATGCATATAAAAGAAAGGATGTTGCAAGAAGTTGCTTTAAGTATTGATATTGCATATCAGCTCTGTGATTTATTTATAGAGTATGATGTTGAAATGGAAGTACATGCAGATATCAATACCAATGTTCAATTTAAAAGTAACGAAGCGCTGAAGGATGCAATGGGATATATCATGGGAATGGGATTCTCATTTAAGGCAAAACCTGATTCATTTGCCAGTAGTTGTTGCGCAGATAAAGTTTTGAACTAATCACAGTAAGGATACAATTTGTCAAAAAGAAAATATAGGGGTTTTCGACAATCAAGACTTAATGTAAGATTTGATATCTAAGTAGAATATCTGAATCAAATTGTTGAATTTCAAATAATGC
>JAFMEV010000136.1 GCA_017856545.1 Chitinophagaceae bacterium | reverse complement strand
GGCAAGTTTTGTACCTAACTATGACGTTCAAAATTTTTGAAAAAAATTTATGAACGATAGTGATAAGTGAAAAAAATCAAATAGATATAAATAAAAAAAAGGGGCAAGTTTTATTGCCCCTTTTTTTTATTTAAACGCATCCTTTACTTTTTCATAAAAACTCTTCTCTCCTTTGGCTGGCTTTGGCTGAAAGTTTTCACTTGCTTGCATTTTTTCCAATGCTGCTTTTTCTTCATCAGACACATATTGTGGTGTCCAAATATTCACATGAATTAACTGATCCCCTCTTCCATAACCTTGTACCTCAGGGAAACCTTTTCCTTTTAATCTAAACATTTTTCCGCTTTGTGTACCTGCTGGAATTTTAATCTTTGCTCTACCATCTATTGTTGGCACTTCCACATTGGTTCCAAAAATTGCATCTGGAATAGTGATGTATAAATCAAATGCTACATTCACACCATCTCTGTGTAAAAACTCATGTGGCTCTTCTTCAATCATGATAATTAAATCTCCAGCCATACCGCCTCGTTCTCCTGCATTACCCTTCCCGGACATGCTTAATTGCATTCCATCACTTACACCTGCTGGAATATCTATAGAAATAGTTTCTTCTCCATATACTCTACCTTCACCTTTACATGATCCACACTTCGCAGTTACGGTACTTCCCTCACCACTACATGTTGGACAGGTATTCACCGTTTGCATTTGTCCTAAAAAAGTATTGGTTACTTTTTTTACCTGCCCCGAACCTTTACAGGTTCCACAGGTTTGCATACTATCTTTATCTTTTGCACCATTACCACCACAAGTTGAGCAAAGCACATGCTTTTTTACTTTTACTTGCTTATTAACGCCATTTGCAATCTCTTCAAAATTCATTTTTAATTTGATACGCAAATTACTTCCTCTTTGACCTCTCGCTCTTGCTCCACCTCTTGATCTACCTCCACCGCCAAAGAAACTTCCAAATGCATCATCGCCAAAAATATCACCGAATTGACTAAAGATATCATTCATGTCCATGCCTGCTCCGCCATGGAATCCACCACCGCCAGTACCAGGACCAAATGCTTGATGACCAAAGCGATCGTATTTTGCTTTTTTATCAGCATCACTTAAAATCTCGTAGGCTTCTGCAGCTTCTTTGAATTTTTCTTCAGCTGCTTTATCTCCAGGATTTCTATCTGGATGATATTGCATCGCTACTTTACGGTATGCTTTTTTAATTTCATCCGCTGAAGCAGATTTGCTCACCCCTAGAACTTCGTAAAAATCTCTTTTTGACATAATACTTTTTTTATTTGCCTACTACCACTTTAGCAAAACGAATAATCTTATCATTTAATAAATAACCCTTGGTTACTTCATCCACCACTTTCCCTTTCATATCATCCGGCACTGGAACTTCTGTAATGGCTTCATGTAATTCTACATCAAATGGTGTATTAATGCTCTCCATGGCTTTTAAACCTTTTGATTGCATAATAGATCTTACTTTATTAAACACCAATTGAATACCTTCTTTTTGCACAGCAATATCATCCGTACTCGCCAATTGTTTCTCGGCTCTATCACAGTCATCCAATACCTCCAACAAAGACACAATTACATCTTTACCTGCAGTTTGAATTAAATCAATACGTTCTTTTGCGGTTCTTCTTTTGAAGTTCTCAAATTCAGCCATTAAACGTAAATATTTGTCTTTTTGCTCTGCAATTTCTGCTTGGGCTTGCTCTAACTCACTCAAAGGATTTTGAGCAGTTTCTGCCTCATTTTGAGGGGTATTTTCTGCGTTTGGAGCAGTTGTTTCGTTGGCCTCTTGATTCAATACAGTCTCTTCCATAGGTTTATATTATTGCAAATATCTTCCAAAAATTTGGCCAAAGCAATATTTAGGGCAAAATTGGCAGAAATCGGGTTCAAAATGAACAAGTTGTCACCTATTTGGTGCCTATCTTTGCGCCATGACTAAAGTGTATTTAAAGCGTAAAATCTCCCAAAGAATAGCCCTTGGACATCCTTGGATCTTTAACAATGAAGTGGAGAAGATTGTAGGGCCTGTTACGGCTGGTGATATAGTGGAAGTTTACTACGCAGACGAGCAATTTGCAGGTAGAGGCTATATTAACCCTGCTTCTCAAATTATTGTGAGATTACTTACCAGAAAGAAAGAAGAGATTAATGCGGATTTCTTTTTATTGAAAATAAAAGAGGCTTGGACTTACCGTCAAAAAATGGGTTATACTGAAAATTGTAGATTGATTTTTGGAGAAGCAGATGGATTACCCGCATTGATTATTGATAAATTCAATGACTACTTTGTAATTCAAACCTTGGCTTTAGGAATGGATATGTGGAAGCCCGCTATTGTGGATGCATTGAATAGTGTGTTTCATCCTAAAGGAATTTATGAAAGAAATGATGTCCCTGTTAGAGAATTAGAAGGGTTGACACAAATTAAAGATTATTTAAGTGCTCCCTTTCCTACAGAAATAACCATCAATGAAAATGGTTTGCAATTTTATGTAAACATTGAAACAGGTCAAAAGACTGGATATTTTTTAGATCAACAAGATAACAGAAGAGCCATTCAGCATATTGTAAAAGATGCAGATGTTTTAGGTGCATTTACTTATACAGGTACTTTTGAAATTCATGCTGCTCATTATGGAGCAAAGTCTGTTTTAGGAATTGATATTTCAGAAAATGCAGTGGCACAAGCCAATAAAAATGCAGCATTAAACAAATTGGATCATATTGTGAAATTTGAAGCCATGAATGCATTTGATGTATTGAAAGCATGGGGCAAGGAAGGAAGAAAATATGATGTGGTGATGTTAGACCCTCCTGCATTCACCAAGAGTAGATCCAATATTCAAAAAGCCATTACAGGTTATAAAGAAATCAATTTAAGAGGAATGAAATTGATTAAGAATGGCGGCTTCTTAGTAACATCAAGTTGCACCAACTTAGTGAGTCCTGAATTATTTTTAGAGACCATTAATATGGCAGCAAAAGATGCAAGAAAAAGAATAAGACAAGTGACTTTCCAAACACAATCTAGTGATCATCCAATTATTTGGGGAATGGAGAATACACATTATTTGAAATTCTTGATAGTCGAAGTCTGCGACCGATAAAAAAAGCCTCCGAAAATTCGGAGGCTTTTTTTATTAGCAAGAAGCAA
>JAFMEV010000135.1 GCA_017856545.1 Chitinophagaceae bacterium | reverse complement strand
ATGCGACGCATTTTACGTAAAGTAGCAGAAGGTGAATTAAAAAATCTTGGAGACACTTCTACTTTATTAGATCCTGCAGTGGTAGATGAAATAGTAAAAGGAGTATTGTAAATTATTGCTCCATTAAAGATTTCAACTTACTTGATAAGAAAAATAATATCAAAGAAGCAGTTCCTGCCATGAATACAAAGAACATAAAGAATTCATGCAGGTTACTAATTTGATATCCTGCGAATGAAGTAATTTTTCCATTTTCTGGATACAATGCACTAAACACACCCGCTAGTTTATTTGCAAAGGCGTTTGCTGTAAACCAAACACCCATTAATAAGGAAGCAAATTTTATAGGAGCCAACTTATTAAATAAAGACAAACCTATAGGTGATAAACAAAGCTCACCCAAAGTATGCATCATATACATTCCTAATAACCAAATCATACTCACTTTAACTCCAGCTCCCACTCCATCAACACCTGTAGCAATCCATAAATAACCTAATGCTAAAAAGAATAATCCAAATGCCATTTTAAATGGAGAAGAAGGTTCTCTTTTTCCCAACTTCACCCAAACCCATGCTACTATTGGCGCTAAGGACACTACAAATAAAGAATTGAGAGATTGAAAAAAGCTGGCAGGTACTACGTAGAAGCCTAAATCTCTTTGCGTATTTTCAGATGCAAAATAAGTCAATGAAGCGCCAGCTTGTTCAAATGCGCTCCAGAAAAATATAACAAAGAAAGAAACAGTAAATAACACGGCTACTTTTTTCTTTTGAATTAAATCCAAATTTTTATCAGAGAATACGATAAATGAAATCAATAAAATACATGCTAATAATAACCAAAATAAATAACTCACTACTTTAATATCAATATATACCAAAGCAATAGTTACCAAAGAAAGTAAAAATAAAAAGCCTACCATCACGGGTAGTTTTTGAAAAAATGCAGGAGCTCCCTTGGGTGTATCTCCAATTGGTTCTCCTTCTGCATTCACTAAATATTTTTTCTGGAAAATGATTTGTGTAATTACACTTATGATCATTGCAATACCTCCTGCTAAAAATCCCCATTTGTAATCTCCCGCATTCCCACTAGATTCTGCAAAAAATCCACAAACCACAGGACCTATTGCGCCACCTGTATTAATTCCCATATAAAAAATCGTGTACGCTGCATCTATTTTTTTATCTCCTTTTGGATATAACTGGCCCACCATGCTTGAAATATTGGGTTTAAAAAAACCATTTCCTGCAATCATACATCCCAAACCAGCATAAAATAAAGGTGTCGCTAAAGTTGGTTGGTCGTAAAATTGACCACAAGCAAATAAAATAAATTCTCCAATGGCCATCACCAAACCTCCGGCAATAATAGATCTATTATTACCCCAGTATCTATCTGCAATATAGCCTCCCAATAAAGGAGTTAAATAAATCAATCCTGTATAGCTACCATATACCTGAGATGCAAAAACTTTATCAAACAACAAAGCCTTGGTTAAAAACAAGACCAAGATTGCTCTCATGCCATAATAGTTGAAACGCTCCCACATTTCAGTGGCGAATAACACATATAAACCTTTAGGATGCTTTTGAGTGGTTGCTGACATAAGAATCGTTTATTTAATTGAGCCAAATTAATAAAATCCCTTTAATAATTTTTACTTTCGTGACATAATCCATCATATTATGAATATTTTACTCATTGGATCTGGAGGAAGAGAACATGCATTGGCTTGGAAAATGACACAATCACATCATTGTGATGCATTATTTATTGCACCGGGAAATCCCGGCACTGCTGCTCTCGGAACCAATGTAGCTATTGATATCAATGACTTTGAGGCATTAAGAAAATTTGCAGTAGATCAGTCGATTGATATGGTGGTGGTAGGGCCAGAAGAACCTTTGGTAAAAGGCATTTTTGATTTTTTTGCACAACATGAATCGACTGCAGATATCAATGTAATTGGACCTTCTAAAAATGCAGCTCAATTAGAAGGAAGTAAGGCATTTAGCAAGCATTTCATGCAAAGACATGGCATTCCTACTGCATCTTATGCTGAATTTACCCTGGAGAATTATGAAGAAGGTAAAAAATATATCAGTGCACATCCCTTACCCATTGTTTTAAAAGCAGATGGCTTAGCAGCTGGGAAGGGCGTAATTATTGCTTTTAACCATCAAGAGGCTTTAGCAAGTTTTGAAGAGATGATTCAACACAAACAATTCGGGGCAGCAAGTTCCAAAGTGGTGATTGAACAATTTTTAGAGGGAATTGAAGTAAGTGTTTTCGCCTTAACTGATGGCAAAAACTACCAAATTATTGGACATGCCAAAGACTATAAAAGAATAGGTGAAGGCGATACCGGATTAAATACCGGCGGTATGGGCTGCGTAAGTCCCGTTCCATTTATGGACGAAGCCTTTATGCATAAGGTGATCCAGCGCGTTGTGGAGCCCACTATCAATGGATTTCAAAAAGAAAGTCTTGAATACAAGGGCTTTGTATTTTTTGGATTGATGAATTGTGGTGGTGAGCCCTTTGTGATTGAGTATAATTGCAGATTAGGTGACCCAGAAACAGAAGTAATTCTACCAAGATTACAAACTGATTTAGTGAGCTTATTAGCCGCTGCAGACAATGGCACATTAGAAGACGTGAATATCGAATTTAATGAAGGTGCATTTGCAACAGTGATGGCTGTTAGTGCGGGCTATCCGGGCAGCTATCCAAAAGATATAAAAATCACTGGTATCGAGACTGCTGTAAAAGATGCCAAATCGATTGTATTTCAAGCTGGTACTGGATTTCAAGGAGAGGATATTGTTACAAAGGGAGGTCGTGTTTTAACAGTTACAGCGCAAGGAAAACAGCTGCAAGAGGCCGTAAACAACGCTAAAAATGTATTAGCCAATATTCAATTTGATGGAATGTATTTTAGAAAAGACATTGGTTACGAGTTTCCAGGATAAATTGGTCAAAAAATTATTCTACCTCATTTTACTAAAAAGCTTTGTAGTTCAAGTATTTTAAGTGAATTTTGCATCATTCACATAGAACATTAAAAGCTTAACGATAATGGGATTATTCAACTTTTTTACCCAAGAAATTGCAATGGACTTGGGTACTGCCAATACCCTAATCATTCACAATGATGAAGTGGTTGTAAACGAACCTTCAATTATTGCCTT
>JAFMEV010000040.1 GCA_017856545.1 Chitinophagaceae bacterium | reverse complement strand
CAGTAGTAGGAAGACCACCTCAAGAAGATACTAGTTTTGGAGAGTTGATACATGCAATGACTGGAGATGCAGTATCCAATGAGATTCCAGGAGTGAAGGAAGTACACGCAGTAGACGCTGCAGGAGTTCATCCGCTGTTATTAGCAATAGGTAGTGAGAGATACACGCCATTCTTAGACAATAAAGCACCAGCAGAATTATTGACGATTGCCAACCATATTTTAGGAACGGGTCAATTGAGTTTAGCAAAATTTGTTTGGATCACTGCACCACAAACTAAAAAAGGAGAACAGCTTTCTACACATAATGTTCCAGCATTTTTTAAATACATGATGGAACGTATGGATTTAAAAAGAGATGTTCATTTCTATACTAAAACCACCATGGATACTTTAGATTATTCTGGTGAAGGTTTGAATGAAGGTTCTAAAGTAGTGATGGCTGCATACGGGGATCCAAAAAGAACTTTGTGTGAGACAGTGCCTAGTTTGATCTCAAATCATTTAGAAAATGCTACCTGTGTAATGCCAGGTGTGATTGCCATCAATGCACAAAACAATTCCATTTCATCTATTCAAGAAAAATTAAAAGGATTGGGAGATGCCTTACTAAATCAAGAAGGTGTTTTCATGTTGGTGATTACGGAAGATGCTACTTGGATGGCTGCTAATATTCAAAATTTTTTATGGGCTGGGTTTACCAGAGTAAATCCTTCACATGATATAGATGGGGTAGATGCATTTGTAGAACACAAACATTGGGGCTGTCAAGGGCCTATGATTTTTGATGCTACTATTAAGAAACATCATGCACCACCTGTATTGAAAGATGCTACAGTGGAAAAAAGGGTAGATGCTCTTTTAGCAAAATATGGATACTAGTATATGGTTTGTGTAGATTTCAATTACACTAACATTCAACCCAAGTATGATCTGCTAATAATTTTACCGTTGCAATGAATTGTGCGAAGGGTCCTGATCCACCTCCCCATTCGCTTGGAGCTACTAAGGATAATACATGTGAACCATCCGTTTTCTCATATACATGATAGACTTGACCAATCTGTGGCTTAAAAGTAATCTTAGCCTCATAGATCATCATGCTTAATTCTTTTCTCTTATTAATTTCTTGTGCCTGTCTTGCCAATAATTCAATCTGCTCTTTAATTTGATTGAGTTGCATATTGGTTTGATCTTCCATTGCTGACAATGCCTTGTGTTTGATCACACCTTCTTTTGTGGGTCTGATGGCTACACTTCCAGCAGAAGAAGCGTAGGGAAGTACACTTAATTGTTTGTGGTAGATTTCAGTATTGGTAAATACACTTCCGTCTTCTTTCTTTCCATGATGGCTTACTTTCATAAAACCATTCGCCAATATTTCATGCACTACTTTTAAATGTTCTTGATCTTCTTTGAAAAAGTATACTGTTAAACAAGATGCATTATTAATTTCTGAAGCAATATGGGTGGCAAAATTTTCAGTGGTGCCATGATTAAATGGATGTTTTTCTCCATTGGGGTTCACGGAAAATTGCGCGTAGAATGCTTCATTTTCTATATTCACCCAATTATGGCTAAAATCCAAAACATGACCATTTTGAATACTATCAATCTTGTAATTACCCGATTTAGGAACCAGTTGGTATTCGAAATTACATTTCTCTGGAAATAACTGCCAACTAGCTAAAAAATTATATGCTTGAACCATACAGAAATAACAAAAATGAATAGGAATGGTTGAATGAAAAAGGGCTTTTTTATTAGTTAATTGCTACAAAATCAGGCTTTTCTATCAAACTTGAATTATACTTAAAACGAATATTGGCCAATAGACTAATATTGAATGGACTGAGCTGTAAGTTGGTTCTAGGGAAATAGAATCCTTTTAATTCAATGGTACCCAAAATAAGGTTCTCGTTTCTTACCCTAATACCTCCTCCAAGAGCACTATAAATATCACCATTTTTAATAGGCTCACTTACTGTTCTAATATAGGTGAGGTTGGCGAAAATAAATGGTGCTTTTCTAAAACCAAAAAAAGTTCTTGAGTTATACCAAATAGACTCCCAATTGGCGGTTATTCTTGTACCACCTCTAATTCTTTCTCTATTCAATTGAGGGATCCCATAAATACTATTGATCAATAAAGCTTCATTGAATTTATTTTTTAATGTTTGTGCAAAACTTAGATTGATGACTTGTCGGTATCTATAGCCTGATTCTAAGTAATGAATCTTGCTTATATTTTCAATACTTGCTAAAAATCTAAAATCTTGTAATTGTCGATCAATATAGCTTGATCCAATATTGAGTTTAGCACGCCTAAAACTTTCATTTTTTAATAATTTGTAAGAGTCCAGTTGAATTCCCAAGTAGGGAAGAGATTGGCCTTCTCTGTTATAATGACCAGTAGTAATCATTAAAGATTTACCTGTTGGCAAATCTTCATTTCGTCCAAATCCGTATAAATATTGAGTTCTAATAATCTTTTGCTTAAAAAGGGTAAATGAGCCAAAATACGCTTGTATACTTTGATAATTTCTATCAATTTGATCTTGGTATTGTATGGGCCTAGTTATAAAATCATTTTCTAAGTACCTCAATTGTACAAAGTATCTTAAGTTATCGTTTTGATATATTTTGTTTTTAATGAATAGTTGGTATCCAATGTTGGCGTCAAAATGTCTAAGTTGATATTGAAGTGAATTAATGTAAAAGGAATCTGACCATGTTTTGTAGGCATTCCTGTTTTTTTCTTGACGAATATCAAATCCATAAACCCATCTATCCAAAGGGTGCAATAATGGTTTATTTCCACTTATAAAAACATTACTCGCTGAAGCCATTCGATTGGCATAATTATCAGTATATGACTTAGCGCCTGTCTTTAGATCTAGAAAACTTCCCAATATGTTTCTTGTCGTATAATCAAATCCCCAGCCTGAAACAGTCTTTCTGTCATGATCGTAGTTCTGTGAAATACTAAATGCATTACCTAAATCATTTATATTTTCTGTAGTTAAATTTAATTCAAAAGCATTGGCTTCCTTTACATTAAAATTTGCGCCAATGGGTAAGATATCTTTGGTGACTACAAAAACATCCACTTTATTGGTATCTTCTTTGTTTGGATAAGCTAGTATTCTGGCATCTTGAATATATCCAAGATCTCTTAACCATTTTTCATTATATGCAACTAATAGCGGGTTGAGTGGTTCATCTACTTTGATAAAAATATTTTTAGCAATAGTGCTTTTATTGGTTTTATCATGTAGTTGATTAGCAAAATTGATCAACGCATTCATTTTTTGAAAAGTCGGTCTATCGACATCATTTCCAAAATGCCTTTGTTCAATATTGATTGAACGAATTATTTTTCCTTCCAAACTTCCTATGGATTGAATATACCTATTGATCACCATATTGGTGGAATCAATCAAAGGGTTAGGGGTTCCTTTTAATAAATTAATAATCTTTTGAACCCTACTACTATCTGCAATTTCAGTGATATCTTTTTTAAAACGAAGATTTTGAGCATTCGATACTATCCCAAAACATAAAAGCCAGAAAAAAAGTATCGAATGCTTCATTATATTATAAAACCTTTTTTGCTCTATTTCTTAAAGACTCCATAGGGATATTTAATAATTTGCCAATGGGTTTGCCATCTCTGTAGCTTTGTATTCTTACCAATGTAACATCTTCAGGAAGTACAAATGGCTGAGTGTATTCATCGCTATAATTATCAGGCATTTGATCATCAATGGTATAATAGAATCTTAAGTTTTCTACTTCCCCTTCCATTTTTAAAATCAATTCCCCTTTTGTATTTAATTCAGTAGTTACAATCGCATCATAGATGCTTTTTGCATACTTCACATTAGCTGCATCAAATACCTCAAATTGTTTTTCTACCTTCTTGGTAAAATGATTCCAATCCTTCTTTTCATTAGGAGACCAATTGGTTTCTGCAACTGCTAATCCTCTTGGCCAGGTCATGTATTGTACATTGCGCATATTCTGTAATTGCTCTGTCCATTGATTGGCCTGATTCCCTAAAATAAGGGTAGGGTCAATACCTGCAGGAACTGGATCAAAGCTGTAGGTTGTTTTCATTCTTAAACCTCTGTATACTTTTCCTTCTGCTGTAACTTCTCCTTGGTAAAAATCTATATAGTTGTAATCATTAGGAGACATCACTACTTTATGTCCTTGTTTAGCGGCTTCAATTCCACCTTTAACACCCTGCCAACTCATTACTGCGGCATCCCCACTTAAACCACCTTGCAATATTTCGTTCCATCCCATCATTTTTTTACCTTTTGAGTTGATGATTTTTTGCATGCGTTTTACAAAATAACTTTGTACTTCTAATTGATCTTTTAATCCTTCACGTTTCATCAACGCTTGCACATTAGCTGACTTCTCCCAATTGTTTTTTGCATTCTCATCACCACCCATATGTATGTATTCAAAAGGGAATAAGGGTGCTAGTTCGGACATCACTTTGTCAAGAGCTGTATATACTTCTTCATTAGATGGATCTAATGAATTATCTATTCTTGCAGTTGGATGGCCATTCATGCCTTCCCAATCCATAAACTCATCTCCAGCATTCACTTGGTATGGATAATTCGGAGTAGTGCTTAAATTAGGATAAGCAGCAAGCATGGCCATGCTATGACCTGGAACATCAATTTCAGGCACCACTTCAACAAATCTTGCTTTAGCATAAGCAACGACTTCTTTGATATCTTCTTGGGTATAAAATCCACCATAGGTTTTTGGCTCATTGATGGCTGGTGTAGTAATGTTCATCCACTTTCCTTTCTTCTCTACTCTCCATGCACCCACACTGGTTAATTTGGGTAATGCTTTTATTTCCACTCTCCATCCTTGATCATCTGTTAAATGCCAATGAAAACGATTGTATTTATATCTTACCATATCATCTATAAACGTCTTTACATCTTCTTTACTAAAGAAATGTCTACTAACATCCAACATCATACCTCTCCATCCAAATCTAGGTTTGTCCATGATGGTGCAGTGCACTAATTGCCAGTTGGTATTTTTTGCCAATGATTTACCATAGATAGCAGCAGGCATTAATTGTTGAACAGTTTGCCATCCATAAAATAAACCTGCTTCTGTATTGGCTTTAATTTGAATACCTTTTTCATTTACATCCAATAAATAACCTTCGTTACCAATCACGTCATTTTTAACAATATTCAATTCAATAGTAGGATTAACCTTGCTTAAGTTAACTGTCTTTCCAGTCACTAATTTTAATTGAGCAATTATTGGTTCAACCAAACCTTTTGATAAGTTAGTTGCGCTAATATTAATTGACTTAGGTAGGGTGTACACTCCATTGCCTTTTGTTGCAGAATAAGGTTCTGGAATAATTCCAAGACCTTGAGCCATAGCAAGGTTCAAAGTGAAAAGAAATAAGTTGGTGAAGAGTAATTTGTAGATTTTCATAAAGCAGATTTTATAATGAAAGCAAATCGTTTTTTGCTTTTTAAAGATACTAAAAATAAAAGCCCGACCTTGATTTCTCAGGCCGGGCTTTTCCACATATAATGGTATAATTTCTACTAGTATCTGTACATGTCAGATTTGAAAGGTCCTTTTTGAGGAATGCCTAAATAAGCAGCTTGCTCAGCAGTTAATTCGTCTAATTCAACGCCGATTTTTGCAAGGTGTAATCTAGCTACTTTCTCATCCAAATGCTTAGGTAATACATATACTTTGTTTTCATAGTTTTTATGGTTAGTCCATAATTCTATTTGAGCCAAAGTTTGGTTAGAGAAAGAGTTACTCATTACAAAACTTGGGTGACCAGTTGCACAACCTAAGTTTACTAAACGACCTTCAGCCAATACAATGATATCTTTTCCATCAACATTATACAAGTCAACTTGTGGTTTGATAGTATCTTTTGTATGACCGTAGTTTTTATTCAACCAAGCCATATCAATTTCAATATCAAAGTGACCAATATTACAAACAATCGCTTTATCTTTCATTGCTCTGAAATGTTTTTCAGTAATCAAGTCTCTACAACCTGATGCTGTAACGATGATATCAGCTTCTTTCACTGCATCAATCATTTTCTTTACTTCAAAACCATCCATTGCAGCTTGTAAAGCACAGATTGGATCAATCTCTGTAACAATTACTCTACAACCAGCACCTCTTAAAGAACCAGCAGAACCTTTTCCTACGTCACCATAAGAACCCACTACTGCAACTTTACCAGCCATCATCACATCTGTAGCACGACGAATCGCATCTACCAATGATTCTTGACAACCATATTTGTTATCAAACTTAGATTTAGTTACAGAATCGTTTACGTTGATTGCTGGAATGGGCAATGTGCCTTTAGCCATACGCTCATATAAACGGTGAACACCTGTAGTAGTTTCTTCAGATAAACCTTTGATACCTGCTACAAATTGAGGATACTGATCAAATACCATATTGGTTAAATCACCACCATCATCTAAAATCATATTTAAAGGACGATCTTCACCGCCAAAGAATAATGTTTGCTCAATACACCAATCAGCTTCTTCGATGCTTTGACCTTTCCACGCAAATACGCCAATACCAGCTGCTGCGATGGCTGCTGCTGCCTGATCTTGTGTAGAGAAGATATTACAAGAGCTCCATTTTACTTCAGCACCTAATGCAGTTAATGTTTCAATTAATACAGCAGTTTGAATAGTCATGTGTAAACAACCTGCAATTCTAGCACCTTTTAATGGTTGACTAGGTCCGTATTCTGCACGGATGCTCATTAAACCTGGCATTTCTGCTTCAGCTAAACGAATTTCTTTACGACCCCATTCTGCTAGGGAGATATCTGCTACCTTATAGGGTAAGCTAAAATCGATGTTTTGTAAGCCCATAATAGTATTTATTTAAGGCACAAAGGTAGTTTTGTAGAATAAAATAATAAAATATATCTAAAAATTAGTGAAAAACACTAAAAAATGCTAATTTTAATATCATTAATTCTTTTTTATCATGAAAAATAAGGCCATAATAGAAGATTCGGCTATTGTCAATAATACCATTCCATTGGATGCAAAAGATTTAGCGATTTTAAGATTGCTTCAAGCCAATGCTCGAATTTCTGTTAAAGAGATTGCAGAGTCTGTTCAATTAAGTACTACGCCAGTGCATGAAAGAATTAAAAGATTAGAATCGAGTGGGGTAATAAAGCAATATGCCACTTTGATTGATGGTGCTAAAATTAAAAAAGGATTAATGGTGATTTGTTATGCTTCTTTGAATCAACACAGTAAAAAATCGGGGGCTCACTTTATTAAACTCATCAATGAATTGCCAGAAGTGGTTGAATGTTATAGTATCTCGGGTGAATTTGATTTTATGATGAAAATTGTAACAGAAGACATGAACAGTTACTATAATTTTCACGTAAATAAGTTAAGCCAAGCAGAAAATATAGGACAGGTGCAGAGTGTATTTATAATGGGTGTGGTGAAGCAAACCCATGAATTGATTTAAAAACTCAATCGCATTACATAGTCATCCATATAAAAACCATTGCCAATATCAAATTTAAATTCACTTTCTTTTTCAAATCCATTTTTTAAATAAAAGCTATAAGCATTATTGTGCTTATTTACTTGTAGAAATAGAGCGTCCGCATTGGCCTTTTTAGCCACTTCAATCGCTTTATTCAATAATGCTTTACCTGAACCTGTTCCATGTGCAGCTGGTAAAACATATAACTTATTTAATTTGTATGCATTTTGTATGTTACCTGTTTCATCTAAAGGTTCTGCACTAACAGAGCAAAAGCCAATATCACTTCCATTTAATTGAGCTATAAAAAATTGATGCCCTTTTTCAAATTGACCAGCGAGGGATTCGTCGCTATACATCCAGTCCAACATAAAATCAATTTGCTCCTTAGAAATAATATGTCCATAAGTACTAGGCCAGGTTCTTTCAGAGATGGATCTTATTAAAGTACGATCTTCTAAGGTAGCGGGTCTAATAGTTAATTGATTCATAACAAAAATTAAATGAGTCCCCTTCGGGAGACTCATTTTGGAATGCATTTATAATTGGGCTAAACTTTCTTGAATGGTTTGGATTCTTGCAAGCGCATCCGCTTTTTTCTTTTGTTCCACCGCTAAAACTTCTGGCTTAGCGTTTTGAACAAATTTTTCATTACTTAATTTTTTCTCTACGGATGCTAGGAAGCCTTCTTGATGTGCTAAATCTTTTAATAAATTTTCTTTTAAGCTTTCTGTATTGATAGCTTGTTCTGCAACCAAGTAGAATTTGTCTTTTTCATATGCTACAACTATACTAGATCCAATAGCGCTATTAGTAAAGGCAATAGATTTAGCATTGATTTGTTTAGCTAATATGTTTTGAATAGACTTGTAAATTTCGTTTTGTGCGGATTGAATATGTAAATCAATTGCTTCTTTAGGTTTGATTTGATTCTTATTTCTTGCATCACGTAAAGTAGAAATAACATTTTTTAAAAGCGCTCCAGCATTTAATACAGACTCATTCACTTTTTGAATTGGCTCATATTCTTTTACACATAAATCTTCTGTTTGCGTTTTTAGCGCATGGTGTAATTCTTCGGTAATAAATGGCATGAATGGATGCAGTAATTGCAATAGGGTATCATAAAAATCAATACTTCTATTGTATACATCTGCGTGAATATTTTGCTCAAAGCCCGGCTTGATCCATTCTAAATACCAACTACAATAATCATCCCAGATTAATCCATAAATTGTTTTTAAAGCTTCGCTTAAACGAAACTCTTTTAACATACCATCAACCTCAATTTGTGTAGAGCTTAATTTGGCTTGAAACCAATCCATTGCAAAAGCAGCATCTTCTGGAACCTTGCCTTCATGGCTAATACGAGGCTCCCACATTTTTAACAATTTAGCCGCATTCCATAATTTACTGTTGAAATTTCTTCCTTGCTCTAAAGTAGATTCATCAAATAATAAATCATTGCCTGCAGGAGAAGCAATCATAATGCCAAATCTCACTGCGTCAGCACCATATTGATCTATCAGCCCTAATAAGTCTGGAGAATTCCCCAAACTCTTACTCATTTTTCTACCTTGTTTATCGCGCACAATCCCTGTGAAGTATACATCCTTGAAAGGTATCTTACCCATGTATTCTTCACCTGCCATAATCATTCTTGCTACCCAGAAGAAAATAATTTCTGGTGCAGTTACCAAGGTACTGGTAGGGTAGTAATAATTGATTTCAGCATTATTTGGATTAGACATTCCCTTAAATACTTCGATTGGCCATAACCAACTACTAAACCAAGTGTCCAAGCAATCCGCATCCTGTGTTAAGGTCTTGCCTTTTGTTGCAGGAAATTTTGTTCTTACTTCTTCTTCGCTCTTTGCTACATACACATTTCCTTCTTCATCATACCATGCTGGAATTCTGTGACCCCACCATAATTGTCTACTAATACACCAATCTTTGATTCCCTCCATCCAATGGCGGTATACATTTTTAAACTTAGCAGGATGAAACTGTATCTCATCACTCATTACAGCTTCTAAAGCTGGAGCTGCTAATTTTTTCATATCCACCCACCACTGCAAACTCAATCTTGGCTCTACTACTGCATCCGTTCTTTCGCTAAATCCAACCTGATTTACATAGTCTTCTAATTTCACCAAATTTCCACTTGCTTCTAAATCAGCAGCAATGATTTTTCTTACCTCTAAACGATCTTTTCCTATATACATTGGAGCAGCTTCGTTCATAGTTCCATCCTCATTCAATGTCTCAATTACTTCTAATCCGTGTTTTTGTCCAAGATTAAAGTCATTGATATCATGAGCTGGTGTAACTTTTAAAGCACCTGTTCCAAATTCAATATCAATATAATCGTCAGTAATAATTGGAATGCGACGATTGATCATTGGAACAAATGCAAATTTCCCTACTAAGTGCTTGTATCGATCATCTTTTGGGTGAACGCAAATTGCAGTGTCTCCAAAGATGGTTTCGGGTCTTACAGTAGCAATGGTAATATACTCGTCACCAGGGATATCTAATTTGTATCGGATATGATACATCTTTCCATTAACTTCTTTATGAATAACTTCTTCATCACTCAATGCTGTTTTGGCACGAACATCCCAATTGATCATTCTCTTTCCACGATAAATCTTTCCCTTCTCGTATAAGTCAACAAAAACATGGATTACAGATTCGTAGTAAGCGGGGTCCATGGTGAAACTTGTTCTTTCCCAATCCAAGCTACATCCCATCTTTCTTAATTGCTGTAGGATAATGCCACCATATTTCTCTTTCCATTCCCAAGCATAACCTAAAAATTCGTCTCTTGTTAAGGAAGATTTTGCAATGCCTCTTTCTCTTAACATCGCCACCACTTTTGCTTCTGTTGCAATGGATGCATGGTCTGTTCCAGGTACCCAACAAGGATTCATTCCTTGCATTCTTGCGCGACGCACTAAAATATCTTGAATGGTATTATTTAAGCAATGACCCATATGCAACACTCCTGTCACATTGGGAGGAGGGATGACCACCGTATAAGCAGGTTTGTCATTTGGTTCACTGTGAAAATATCCACGATCTACCCAATGTTGATACCATTTGCTGTCTACTTCTGCTGGGTTAAAATTTTTACTCAATTCCATGCTTAAATGCTTTGCCTATAATTAGTTGCAAAAATAAGGAAAACCTGCAAGGTATTTTTGACTAAAAAATCCGAACTTGGACCTTTATGGAATTTGCTATTGTAGATATAGAAACCACAGGAGGAATGCCAAGTACTCATGGCATCACAGAGATTGCTATTGTAATACACAATGGCATTGAAGTGACCGGCAAATACAGCACATTAGTAAACCCAATGCAAAAAATTCCCCCATTTATTGTCGGCATGACTGGGATTAGTGACGAGATGGTTGCCAAAGCTCCTTTATTTGAAGAAGTAGCCCCTCAGATATATAATTTACTTAATGGTAGAGTTTTTGTAGCGCATAATGTAAGCTTTGATTATTCTTTTGTACACTTTCATATGGATAGAGCAGGTTTTAAATGGAGTGCCCCCAAACTTTGTACCATTAAATTGAGTAGAAAAGTATTTCCTGGATTAGCTAAATATGGATTAGGGTCTTTAACTAGAGATTTAGGCATTCGAATTGAGGGTAGACATAGAGCTTGGGGTGATGCACAAGCAACAGCTGAAGTTTTGTCTTTGGCTATTGAAAAACAAGGTATGAGTCCAATTCACCATCTACTTACAAAGAAAGAACCCTATAAAAAGAAAGCCTCCCCAAAACCAGGTTCAGAGGAGGCTACTCATAATACATCAGAGGATTAATAATCCGCTGTAATGCCGGTATAATTTTGAGGTGTAATTTTTTTCAATTCTTTTTTCAATGTAGCAGACACTTTTAATCCATCGATGAATTTATGCATGGATTTCTTATCAATCTTACTATTGCCTCTTGTTAAATCTTTTAATGCTTCGTATGGATTTGGATATTTCTCACGACGTAATATTGTTTGAATTGCTTCAGCCACCACTGCCCAGTTATTTTCAAGGTCTTCGTTTATTTTTACTTCATTCAAGATCAATTTGCCCAAACCTTTTTCTAAAGAATGAATAGCAATAGCAATATGACCAACTGGTACACCAATATTTCTTAAAACGGTTGAGTCAGTAAGGTCTCTTTGTAATCTTGAAATAGGAAGCTTTGCAGCTAAGTGTTCTAATACAGCATTCGCCATGCCTAAATTACCTTCTGCATTTTCAAAATCAATGGGATTTACTTTATGTGGCATCGCGCTTGATCCTACTTCGCCCTTCTTAGTTTGTTGTTTGAAATAGTCCATACTTATGTATGTCCATACATCTCTAGAAAAATCAATTAAGATATTATTGATTCTTTTTAAATTATCACAATGCGCAGCAAAATGATCATAGTGTTCAATTTGTGTAGTGAATTGCATTCTTTGCAATCCTAATACATCTTCTACAAATTCATTGCCCAAAGCTACCCAGTCTTTCTTTGGATAAGCAATATGATGTGCATTGAAATTACCAGTGGCGCCTCCAAACTTTGCAGCATAGGGTATGGATACAAATAATTCAATTTGATGATGTAATCTTTCTACAAATACCATAATCTCTTTACCTAAGCTGGTTGGCGATGCAGCTTGTCCATGTGTTCTTGCTAATAAGGGAACTTTCTTCCACTGTTTAGCTAATTGATATAATTTATTTTGCAAATTGATATATGCAGGAAGAATTTGGTGCTCCATTGCTTCTTTCCAACTCAAAGGAATAGCGGTATTGTTGACATCTTGAGAGGTTAAACCAAAATGTATCCATTCTTTTAATTCACTTGCCTTATTGGCGTCTAACACTTCTTTTAAAAAATACTCTACCGCTTTTACATCGTGATTAGTAGTCGCCTCAATGCTTTTTATTTTTAGAGCATCTGCTTCAGAAAAATGATCAACCACCCCCAATAATGCTTTTTTCAAAGAAGGACTTACTTTAAAGAATTTCTTATCTGCTAAAAACAAGAAATAATGTACTTCCACCAATACACGGTATTTTATTAACGCATATTCTGAAAAATAAGCACCTAGACTTGCTGTTTGCTTATGGTAACGACCATCGATAGGAGAGATAGAGGTAAGTTGTGACATATCAAAAAAAATGGTTTTCTTTGCGCAAAGTTAATTCAATTGAGCAAGAGATGGCGCATAGGGGCTGTAAGTTATTTAAATACACGCCCTTTTATACTGGGAATGGAGCAATCTGGCCTAATCGAGCAGATTGATCTGAAGAAGGATTATCCTGCTCAGATTGCCCAAGCTTTATTGGAAGACCGCATAGATATTGGCCTTGTTCCGGTAGCGGTGATCCCTTTGTTAAAAGACCCGTATTATATCTCTGATTTTTGTATTGGAGCTGAGCAGGAAGTTGCATCTGTGGCCATATTTAGCGAGGTTCCGTTAGATAAAATAGAGAAAGTGTATTTAGATCATCAAAGTAGAACTTCTGTTCAGTTGGCTAGATTGATGATGGAATTGTATTGGGAGAGACAAGTGGAGTGGATTGCTGCGGAGCCAGATTATATTGAAAAAATTGGTGGCACGACAGCTGGTGTTATTATTGGTGATAGAGCTCTGGTTGCGCAACAAAGATTTCCCTATGTATACGATTTAGCTGCAGCTTGGAAAAAATATACTGGTCTACCTTTTGTTTTTGCTACCTGGGTTTCCAATAAGCCCATTCCGGAAGAATTTAAAAAACAGTTTGATGCTGCAAATGCCTATGGCTTAAATCATTTGGATGAAGTGATTGAAAGTATTGGTCAAGAAGAAATGATCTATGATTTAAAGAAGTACTATACGCAAAATATTAGTTACGCATTTACAGAAGAGAAGAAAAAAGGGTTGGATCTATTTTTAAAATTACTAGCTAGGCCTTAGTGCTTTTTAAAAAAGGAAGGTAATTTTTTCGTTAAGAAATCATTGAAATAATTAAATATCTCTGGAGCAGGATTGATCCATTTGGCTAGGATATAAAAGCCTATTCCATATAAGCTTGACTGTAAAGCTATATTCAACATAAAATTAGTAGGAGCAGGCACCTGATGTACAAGTAACATTAATCCAATACTTAACAACAAGAATATTCCATGCTTCCATGTATAAGGCTGTAAGTCAAATTTGAAATATAAAAATCCAAATCTTACACTATTGTATAAAGTGTAAGCAATTAAATTTGAGATGGCCAAACCAGTTAAATCGTAATGCTGGATCAAATAATAATTTAATGGAATAGACACTACCACAAAGAGTACATTGGTTAAAAAATCGAATTTCCAGAAATTAGAAGTGCCAATAATTTGAGCATTCACTCCAGTAGCCAAATCAATTAATTTAGCCAAGCCCATGATAAAAGCTAAATTCACCAAGGCATCATATCCTCCGCCTTGTTTATGGCTGATCCAATTTAAGAAAGCCACTAGGTTTCCAATATTCAACCAGATTAATCCAAATAACAATAAACCAACTGCTAATAAATTGGATACACTTTTATGGTAGATATGTTTGATATTGGCAAAGTCTTTGTCTTTCCATGATTTTGCCAAAATGGGTATGCTTATCGCAGTTAAACTTCTTTGCGGAATTTCTAAGATGGCTGAAACATAAGTGGCAATAGCAAAGATACTTGCGTCGCTTAATCCTTTTAAGCCAACAATCATAAAAGTATCATTGGTTCTTGCCAATAAATTAAAAAACTGTCCAGCAAATACAAATAAGGCGAAGCTGATCATCTTCCCTTTTAATCTTTTAGTGACACTGCTTA
>JAFMEV010000039.1 GCA_017856545.1 Chitinophagaceae bacterium | reverse complement strand
CCTTTTAATAAAGTAGCCATTGCATATTCCATACCACCATCACCTCCTTGAATAAAAGAATATTGAGGATAAGGATAAGCTCCAAATTTTTTCTCCATATAAGGAAGTACTTTTTCTGCAGCCCATAACACATTCGCCCATGCGCTATCCGCTTGTGCATCTTTCTCTTTATAATAAACATGCAATGTCAAACCCTTGCGAACTTCTTTAGATAAATGTTTGAAATGGTCATCCGCTGCCCAAACAAAATCGTGAATATTTGATCCCTTAAAATTCCAAGTCTTATTTCCAGATGCGTCTGCAGCAGCAGTTGGGTTTTGTAATACACCTGTCGCAGCTACCATATAGTTTTTATCTAAAGTCAAGTTCACATCATAATTACCCCATACTCCATAAAATTCACGAGCAATATAAGGGTTGGTATTCCAACCTTGATAATCATATTCCACCATTTTTGGATACCACTGACTCATAGAGAATCTAACCCCTTCTGCATTGTCTCTTCCAGATCGACGAATTTGTTTAGGTACTTGTGCTTCAAAATTCAGACTCAAGCTTACTGAAGACTTAGGTAAGATAGCTTGTGTTAAAACAACTTCTAAAATTGTTTCATGATCAATTAATTGTTGTGCTTTACCTGCAATGGTAATTTGGCTAATTCTTTGATACCCTATTTCTTCAGGCTTTAATTGTTGGATTCTGTCTCTAACTCGCGGATCCCAATCCTGCATTTGCGTACCTCTTCTGCTGGTAAATGTTGTTTTACCTAACTCTCTACTTCTTAAATCCATCACAGAATTGGGTTGAAAGGCATTCCAATACATATGGAAATAAATCTTACGCAATGTATCGGGAGAATTGTTGGTGTACACAATATTTTCTGTACCCTTTACAATATTGGTTTGCACATTTAAGGCAGCATTGATTTTATAATCAATATGCTGTTGCCAACGATCTGCTTGAGCAGAAACATTAGATACAATTGCTAAAATAGCAATACCCACAATAGATAGCTTCTTCATAAGTTTGAATTGAGAAGCTAATGTAAGCAATAAATTAAAATAATAATTATTCTTTACCCGCAACTATAATCACAATCTCGCCTTTTACTTGCTTGGCGGAAAAATGTGTAATTAAATTATCTAGGGTGTCAGTAATATTTTCTTCGTAAATTTTGGTGAGCTCTCTACTTACCGCGGCTTTTCTATCAGCTCCAAAATATTCTTTAAATAACTCAAGTGTTTTGACCAATCTCATAGGACTTTCGTAAAAAATCATGGTGCGTTCTTCATTGGCCAAAGATTCCATTAAAGTTTTCTTTCCTTTTTTCAAGGGAATAAATCCTTCGAAGACAAAACTTGAAGCGGGCAAGCCACTATTGGTCAATGCTGGTACAAATGCAGTAGCTCCTGGTAAACTGGTTACTTCTACCCCAGCAGCTTTGCAGGCTCTGACCAATAAAAAAGCAGGATCAGAAATACCTGGAGATCCTGCATCAGTAATGAGAGCAATATTTTTTCCTGCATTTAATTGAGTTACTAAATGCTCTACCACTTTATGCTCATTATGCTGATGATAAGGAGTGAGTGGTTTTTGAATATTGTAATGCTGTAATAACTTCGAGGAAGTTCTTGTATCCTCACATAAAATAAAATCAACCTGCTGAAGTACTTCCACCGCTCTAAATGTGAAATCTTTTAAATTTCCAATCGGAGTGGGTACTAAATAAAGCATATGGTTGAACTAAGCTTTAACGAATTCGATTTCGAAATATTCCATTACGGCGTTCGCCAATAATTGTTTGCTTGCCTTTTCTGCCATTTCTCTTGCAGCAGCTTCGTTGTCAGCATCAATTTGCAAAGTGATATGCTTACCTACTCTAACATCTTGAACTCCTGTCATACCTAAATTATGTAAACCGCCTAATACCGCCTTTCCTTGAGGATCTAATAAATCTTTTAAAGGCATTACTTTAATTTGAACTTGGAATATCATGTTTCAATTATTGTGTGATTGTTTTACGATACATCAAAGATACTATGCAATAGCCAATAAAGCCAAACGGTATAGCCCACCATCCAAAAAATACCGCCGAAATGGCCGTTTCTAATGCTACTAAAACCAATGGCCAAAGTAAATTTTTCTTTCCTGACAAGCTTTTCAGCGCCAACATAGGCGTTTTCATCACCATTAAATAACTCACTAACAAAATATACACATACCAAAAAATAGGGCTTAATAAAAGCTTAGAAACAAAAGGTATTTGTGCTTGCCAATATAAAAGTGGGAAAGCTGCAGTTAAAAGTCCAATCATTGGAATTGGCACTCCTTTGAAGTAATTGGTTTGTTCGGTATCCAAATTAAATCTGCCTAATCTATAGGCTCCAGCCATTGCAATCAAAAATGCTGGTGCCAATAAAAATGAAGGGCTCGATAATGCATTTACATTGTCTGCTAGGGCTAATCTTAAAAATTGAAATACAATACAAGCAGGCGCCACACCAAAACTAACCACATCTGCTAATGAATCTAATTGTTTGCCTAATTCAGAATGCACTTTCAATAATCTTGCCACAAAGCCATCAAAAAAATCAATGATTGCAGCAATCATAATACAAACACTCGCTAAATATAATTTCTCTGGAATTTCAATAATGATATCTCCCACTTGGTCAACAGAAGCCACTGCACCTTTTTGAAATGTGAACACAATGGCCCAACAACCAAAAAATAAATTGAATAAAGTAATAATATTGGGGATGTGTTTACGCATCTTACTTCTTTGTTTTTTTCATTAAAGCTTCTATTTCATCTGCTTTAATCGGGATATTTTTAAACAAATCTTGATTGCCTGTTTTGGTAATCCAAAGGTTGTTTTCAATTCTAACACCCATTTTTTCTTCTTTGATATAAATTCCTGGCTCTACGGTAAACACCATGCCCGCTTGGATAGGCGCTGTTCTTGTACCTAAATCATGCACGTCTATTCCTAAATGATGAGAAATACCATGGTATAAATATTTTCTATACGCTCTGTTTTCTGCGTCTTCGTTTTTAATATCTGATTTAGACAATAAACCAATTTTTAAGAATTGCTTGGTAGCTTCCTCACCTACTTTATCGGTGTACTTCACGATAGAAATACCTGGCTTTAAAATAGACTTTGCGTAATCATGTAAATGCAAACATGCATTGTAGACTTCTTTTTGTCTTTTAGTAAACTTACCGTTTACTGGAACAGTTCTGGTTAAATCTGCATTGTATCCACCATATGCTGCACCAAAATCCATTAAGATTAATTCACCATCCTTACATTGATTGTTATTACTTACATAATGTAATGTTCTTGCATTGTCTCCACTTGCTAAGATGCTATGATATGCAGTGCCTGTTGCTCTTTGACTTAAGAAAGAATGATAGATTTCTGCTTCTATTTCATATTCATATACACCAGGTTGAATAAATTTCAATAATCTTCTAAAAGCTACTTCGGTAATATCAATCGCTTTTTGAATTACTTGCACTTCTTCTTTGGTTTTAATGCCTCTTAACTCTTTTAATATTTTTGCCGCTCTTAAGTATTGATGCAATGGATACCTTGATTGCATTTCGTCAATAAAACGGTACTCACTGGTTCTTACTAAATTATTTTTTCTATCGTTCTCATTAGAATCTAAATAAATGGAATCTGCTAAATGTATCCATGTTTGCAACATGGCATCTACTGTATCTGCCCATACAATGGTTTTCATACCAGAGATAGCAGTTGCTTCATTCGCTCTTAATCTTTTACCATCCCAGATTTCTTTCAACTCTTGAGGTCTGGTCAATACCAATACTTCTCTATATTTTGGATCTGGATTATTTGGAAATAAAATCACCATAGAACCTTCTTGCTCTATGCCTGATAACCAAAATAAATCACTGTTTTGTTGGAAATGATACAAAGCATCACCGTTTAATGGGAACTCATCATTACTTACAAATATGGCAATGCTATTAGGTTGCATTTTTGCCATAAATCTTTTTCTGTTCTGAATGAAGATATTGTTATCTAAAGGAAGATATTTACTCATACGGTTGCTTTTAAATATTTGTCTACTTGCAAGATAATCAAAATTCGCACTGCTAGGCGATCTTACCCCAGCCAATTTTAGATTTCTGTGATAGTAAATATGCTTTTAATGGTGCGTTTTCTGCAGAAGATAAATTAGGATCTTTATCACAGATAGCTGTTGCTAATTCTTTTGCTTCTATCAAGGTTTGTCTATCGTTAATGATATTGGCTAATTTGAAATTGAGTGCTCCACTTTGTCTTGTGCCATCTATATCTCCTGGACCTCTTATTTCTAAATCTTTTTCTGCAATGATAAATCCATCTGTATGATCACACATAATTTTGATTCGATCTCTAGCATCTCTGCTGGCTTTTACGCTAGTTAATAAGATGCAATAACTCTGCTCTGAGCCTCTACCTACCCTTCCTCTTAATTGATGCAATTGCGATAAACCAAATTTCTCTGAACTTTCAATCACCATTACACTTGCATTAGGCACATTCACTCCTACTTCAATCACAGTTGTACCCACTAAGATTTGTGTATCTCCAGAAACAAATCTTTGCATATTGGTTTCTTTCTCGATATTCTTTTGTCTTCCATGCACCATACTAATTTTGTAGGTAGGTTCAGGAAAATAACTTTTTACTTGATCGTAGCCCTGCATCAAATCCTCAAAACTTAATTTCTCACTCTCTTCAATGAGTGGATATACAAAATATGCCTGCCTCCCTTTTTGTATTTCTGATTTGACAAAATCCATCACATTGGCTCTTGCTGTTTCAAAACGATGCACTGTTTTAATAGGTTGTCTACCAGGAGGTAATTCATCCATCACACTATAATCCAAGTCTCCAAAAGCAGTCATGGCAAGGGTTCTAGGAATAGGCGTTGCGGTCATCACCAATACATGCGGAGGGATGCTTGCTTTTTTCCAAAGCTGTGCTCTTTGTGCTACACCAAAACGATGTTGCTCATCGATCACTGCTAATCCTAAATTTTTAAATTGTACCACTTCTTCAATAATAGCATGCGTACCCACTACAAAGTGGATGGTATCATCCAATAAACCTTGTAATATTCTTCTTCGTTCTGCAGTCTTGGTACTTCCAGTTAATAAAGCCACTTCAATAGGCATGTCTTTGAGTAATTCAGATAAACCTGCATAATGTTGTTGCGCTAAAATTTCTGTAGGCGCCATCATACAACTTTGATAGCCATTGTCCGCAGCAATTAACATTGAAAGTAATGCGATCATAGTTTTACCACTACCCACATCTCCTTGCAATAATCTATTCATCTGATATCCGCGCGCGGTATCCTGTCTAATTTCTTTGATCACTCTTTTTTGCGCACCAGTTAATTCAAAGGGTAAATGATGATTGTAAAAATTATTAAAATAATCCCCCACCACTTCGAATTTATGTCCTCTACTATTTTTATGTCGATCTATTTTTACGAGGTTCAATCTTACTTGCGCAATAAACAATTCTTCAAAGACCAATCTTTTTAATGCTTTTTTATACAAGGCTTGTGATTGCGGAAAATGAATCTGTCTATAAGCTTCCCATCTGCTTAAATGATCATTTAAAAGACTAGCGGGTAAATTTTCTGGTAAATCTCTTTCACTAATTTGCATGAAAAGTGCCTGGGTTAATTTCCCTATCTGCTTTCCATTCAACCCTCTAGATTTTAATTTTTCAGTGGATGGATATACTGGCTCTAAAACAGATTTTTGTCCAGCAGTGGCTGCTACATAGGGTTCAATCTCCGGATGCACTATTTGTGCCCTACCATTAAAAAAGCTCACCCTTCCAAAAACAATATATGTTTGGCCCTCTACCAATTGCTTTTGCACCCAGTTGATTCCCTGAAACCAAGCTAATTCAATTTGGCCAGTGGCATCTCTTAATTGGCTAACCAAGCGTTTCGCTCTCTTTTCCCCCAAGGTATCCATGCCCATCAACACACCTCTTACTTGCACAAAGTCCTGATCTGGCGTGATTTTAGCAATGTCCGTAACCTGTGTTTTATCGATATGTCTATGCGGAAAATGGTTTAAAAGGTCGCCAAAAGTGTACAAATTCAGCTCTTTTTTAAGCATATCTGCCCTCAATGGGCCCACCCCTTTTAGGTATTCGATGGGGCTAGATAAAAGAGTGGATTGACTCAAGCTAATTTTTTTTGGGATTGGGTACAAATATCCCAAAAAGATGGCAAAAAATGGGGTCTTGTTTCATTATCTTCGCACAGCTATGGAAAAGGAAATTGTATTGAGTGGAATTAGGCCAACAGGCTTTCTTCATTTGGGGAACTATTTTGGTGCTATGCGCAATTATGTGCGTATGCAAGATGAATTCAATTGTTACTTTTTTGTGGCGAACTGGCATAGTTTAACCACCCACCCTGATACCAAAACCTTACAAGAAAGTGTATTAAGGGTAGTGGCAGAAAATATTGCTTGTGGATTAGATCCAGAAAAAGTGTCTTTATATGTTCAAAGTGATGTGCCTGAGATTGCAGAATTGTATTTGTATTTAAATATGTTGGCTTATAAAGGAGAGTTGGAAAAAACAACCACTTTTAAAGACAAAGTAAGAATGCAGCCAGAAAATGTGAACGCAGGATTATTGACTTATCCAGTTTTACAAGCTGCAGATATCTTAATTCATCGCGCAGTAAAAGTGCCGGTGGGCAAAGACCAAGAGCAAAACTTGGAGATGGCTAGAAATTTTGCAGAAAGATTTAACCATCGTTATGGAGAAACCTTCCCTCTACCATATGCTTTCAATTACAATAGTGAATTAGTGAAGATTTTAGGATTAGATGGAAATGGAAAAATGAGTAAGAGCGAAAATCAAATGACTACTTTATTTTTAGCAGATGAAGATGATTTGATTCGTAAAAAAGTAATGAAGGCTAAAACAGATCAAGGACCTTTAACACCAAATTCTGAAAAGCCAGATTATATTCAAAACTTATTTACCTTAATGCAATTGGTAAGTGCTCCAGATACGGTGAAAAAGTTTGAAGACGATTTTAATAATAGCAGCGAAGGCAATTGTATTATTCGTTATGGCGACATGAAAAAACAATTGGCAGAGGACATGGTGAATTTTATAAACCCTATTAGATCGAAGGCAGCAGATTTACAAGCAAACAAAGATTTATTATTAAAAATAATCCATCAAGGTGCAGATAAAGCAAGAGCAAGTGCTTCCTCTACATTAACCTCTGTTAGAAAAGCAGTTGGTATGAATTATTAAAACTATTACCCTTAATTAGATATCCAAATCATATGGCAAAAGCAGCAGCACCTAAAAAACCGAAGCACGTAGCAATCGCTGGTAATATCGGAGCAGGTAAAACAACATTGACAGAAGCGTTAAGTAAACACTATCGTTGGATTCCACAATTCGAAGATGTGGATCATAACCCCTACTTAACAGACTTCTACGATGATATGCCTCGTTGGAGTTTTAATTTACAAATCTATTTCTTACATGGTAGATTAAATCAAATTTTAGATATTCAAAAAGGAACTGAAACGGTGATTCAAGATAGAACCATCTATGAAGATGCAAATATTTTTGCGCCTAACTTACACGAGATGGGCTTAATGAGTAAGCGTGATTTTGATAATTATTTTTCTTTTTTCACTACCATCAAATCAATGGTGCAACCTCCAGATTTGTTGATATACTTAAAATGTTCTGTGCCTACCCTGGTTGCTCAAATTCAAAAAAGAGGCAGAGAGTATGAAGAGAATATTAGACTAGATTATTTAAAGAAGTTGAATGATTTTTATAACAAATGGATTGAAGGTTACAAAGAGGGTCCATTGTTAGTGATTGATTGCGATAAAAATAAATTTGGCGAAAACGAAGAAGACCTTGGAGAAATTATTAGCAAGGTGGACGGCATGTTATATGGTTTGTTCTAGTTGAAATTATTTTTAAAGTTTTTTAAATAGATGAATAAGATTACACCCGAACTTTTAGAAGCATTCAAAGCTATTGTAGGAGCAGAATATACTTTTACAGATACGGAGAGCTTTGAAAAATATGGTAAAGACGAAACAGAAAGATTGCATTACAATCCAGAAGTAGTTGTTAAACCAAGAACTCCTGAAGAAATTAGTGCTTTGATGAAATTATGTAATCAGCATCTAATTCCAGTAACTCCAAGAGGTGGTGGTACAGGTTTGAGTGGTGGTGCTTTGCCACATTTAGGAGGCTTAGTAATTGCGATGGAACGTTTTAATAAGATTTTAGAAATTGACGAACGAAATTTACAAGTAACCACAGAGCCTGGCGTTATTACAGAAGTATTACAAGATGCGGTTAAAGCAGTCAATTTATTTTATCCTCCAGATCCAAGCAGTAAGGGGTCTTGTTTTATTGGTGGAAATATTGCTGAAAATTCAGGTGGACCTAAAGCCGTTAAATATGGTGTGGTAAAAGACTATGTATTAAACTTAGAGATTGTTACACCTACTGGAGATATTATTTGGACAGGTTCCAATGTATTGAAAAATTCTACAGGTTATAATTTAACACAATTATTGGTGGGTAGTGAAGGTACTCTGGGTATTGTGACCAAGATTGTGTTGAAATTAATTCCATTACCAAAATTTGATTTATTAATGTTGGCTCCATTTACTAGCTTAGAAAAAGCAAGTGAAGCAGTGAGCGCTATATTTAGAGCAGGTATCACGCCAAGTGCGATGGAATTAATGGAAATTGATTCTATTAAGATTGTGAGTAAAATGGTAGATAGCACAGCCTTCCCTGTATCGGATGATATTGCCGCACATTTGATCATTGAAGTGGATGGAAATAATATGGATGTTTTAATGGGAGAAATGGAAGCGGTTGCAGAAGTATTGACGCAATATGAAGCAGGTGAAATTTTCTTTGCAGATGACGCTCAACAAAAAACAGAGTTGTGGAAATTAAGAAGAAGAGTTGCAGAGGCGGTAAAGAGCGTGGGCTATACTATTGAAGAAGACACTGTGGTGCCAAGAGCGGAATTACCAAAACTAGTAAAAGGTGTGAAGGCATTGGGTACACAATATGGATTTCATGCGGTTTGTTATGGACATGCGGGTGATGGTAATTTACATATTAGAATCAACCACCCTACTATTAAAAACAGTCATGGTAGCGAAGAGATGACCAATATTTTAAAAGAGTTATTTGTTTTGGTGCATAGCTTAGGTGGCACTATTAGTGGAGAACATGGAATTGGTTTAATTCAAAAACCCTATATGCCTGTTGTATTTAAAAACAGTTCTTTAGAAATAATGAAGGGTATTAAAAAAGCATTTGATCCAAACAATATTTTAAACGCTGGAAAAATATTTGATGTAAACTAAATTCTTATGAAACAAGTTCTAAGTTTTATTATTCTTTTTGTTGCATTGAATTTGAATGCTCAAATAACGACCATTCAGACAACCAAATTAATGGAACCAGAAAGACCATGGATGATTGGCGGTGGTTTGGTTTTAGGTGGAGGATCTGGCTCTTTTCAAATTGGTATCAATCCAGAAATGGTTAAATCTTACAACGATTATATTGACCTTGGCGTAATCTCAAATATTTTTTACAGCTCTTTTAGAACAACTGAAATTTCGAGTACAAATGAAAAGTTTCGAAAGATGCAGTTTGGATTAGGTGGATTTGCCAGACTATGGCCAGTGAATGAATTCTTCTTACAAGTTCAACCCGAATACAATTGGACCTGGGCTAAACAAGTCAATGTTGTTTCAAATAGTTCTAATAAAGTTAGTGTAAGTGCAACGAGTGTTTTGGCGGGTATTGGTTATGGAAAAAGAACCGAAAATGGTTTTTCTTATTTTAGCATTATGCTTGACCTGATCAATTCACAGCAATCTCCATATGGCATGGGACAATTAAGACCTCAACCCATATTTAGAGCTGGCTTTGGTTTGCCTATTCGAATTACTAAGAAAAAATAGCTGCTAACTCTTCCCTATTAGAACAGATCGTAAATCTATACCTGGATTTCTCGTATAAGAAACCTTCAGTTTCCATTTTTTGTATCATCTCGATTAAAGGATTATAAAATCCTTCAAAATTATAAAGCACAATCTTTTTTTCGTGAATACTTAAATTATTCCAAACCAACATTTCGAATAATTCATCAAAAGTACCTAAGCCACCAGGCAAGGCCACTGCTATATCACATTTATCATAGAGCAATAATTTTCTAGCATGCATGGTTTCTGTCACAATCAATTCAGTAAGTCCTGTATGCTGTGCTTCCCATTCTAATAATAATTGGGGGATAATACCAACTACCTTACCCCCTTTTTCTAAACAACTATTGGCTACTGCTCCCATTAAACCTTTATTGCCTCCTCCATATACCATTTGAATACCCATATCCGCCAATAAAGCTCCAATAGCCTTCGCCTCATTTTCAAAAGAGGGATGATTGCCAGATTTGGAACCACAAAATATAGTAACAGCTTTTGGTTTCATATAAAACAGATTTAAATCGATTACACAAAATAGGCAAATAATTGAAACTTTGTTATTACTTTGCTAATACTAATTTAACCATCATGAGTGCGACTTTATTATTTGTATTTGTTATTATCTATTTCCTGATTTTATTAGGTGTTGCTAAAATTGCTGGCAGAAACAGTAATAATATGTCTTTTTTTATTGGCAATAAGAACAGCAACTGGATGTTGGTAGCATTTGGGATGATTGGAACTTCATTAAGTGGTGTAACTTTTGTGAGTGTGCCAGGTGCAGTAGGAAGAGACGCTTTTCATTATTTACAAATTACTATTGGGTACTTAATTGGTTATATCTGTATTGCCTATATCCTTTTACCCATCTATTATAAGTTAAATCTAACATCCATATACAACTATTTGGAGACAAGATTAGGTTTTAAGGCATATAAAACAGGTGCTTCATTTTTTGTGTTATCTAGAACCCTTGGAGCAACCGCAAGATTATATTTAGTAGTGAAGATTTTACAAGTATTCATTTTAGATAGTATGGGGGTACCATTCTGGGGAACCACTTTGGTGATATTAGCAATGATCTTATTGTATACCTATGAAGGCGGTGTAAAAACGATTGTTTGGACAGACACTTTACAAACTTCTGGTATGTTATTGGGTTTAATCATTTGTAGTGTGTATATACTTTCTAGTATGGACTTTACCGCTATGCAAGCATATACTGCTATGGAATCTAGAGGTTATGCCACCATTTTTGATACAGATGTCAATAGCAAGTCTTTCTTTTTAAAGCAAATCATAGGTGGAGCATTTGTTACACTTACTATGACAGGATTAGATCAAGAAATGATGCAGAAGAACATCTCTGTGAAGACTTTGAAAGATGCACAAAAAAATATGATCACTATTGGTATTACCATGTTAATTGTGATTAGCATGTTTTTATTCTTAGGTGGTTTATTACATATTTACGGAAGAATGGTGAGTGTGAATGCAGTGGGTGATGATTTATTCCCTGCTCTTGCATTAAACCATATGCCTCCTTATTTATCAATTATTTTTATCCTTGCTTTGATATCTGCTTTATTCCCTAGTGCAGATGGTGCAATAACAGCACTCACTTCAAGCTTTTGTATTGATTTATTGGGCATGCAGAGAAATCAAGAATGGGATGAAGCAAAAAAGAAAAAAATAAGACAAACTGTTCACTTAAGTTTTGCATTGATCTTTTTAATTATAGTAATGATCTTTAAGTGGATTGATAACAAGAGTACCATTGATTTATTATTGAAGATTGCTTCTTATACCTATGGGCCACTATTAGGCTTATTTGCCTTTGGTATTTTAACCAAGAGAAGCATTCAAGATAAATGGTCTCCTATCCCATGTTTTGCTGCTCCCATTATTTGCTTAATATTGGATAAATATCAAATGGCTATTTTAGGTGATTTCAAAATAGGACAAGAGCTATTGATCATTAATGGTTTAATTACCTTTATAGGTTTATGGTTAATTTCAAAGCCTGATATTAAAAAAATATAGACCTTTGCGCATGGACTTGATTCATCCCAAGGCAAACGATTATGTAGATCAATATAGCAATGCGACCCCCCCAGTTTTAAAAGCTATGTACGAAGCCATTTTGGCCGAGCACCCTCACGCCCATTTGCAAAGCAATTGGAATCAAGGAGGTTTCTTAGCTTTTTTGAGCAAGATGCTACAACCCAAATACATTATTGAAATAGGCACTTTTAATGGCTTTAGTACTTTATGTTTAGCTGAAGGTTTAGCGGATGGAGGTCAGTTAGATACCATTGAATTAAGGGAGGAAGATGCCCAAAGAGCCCAGACTTATTTTACCCAATATGGACAAGGCAAAAGCATTCAACAACATATTGGAGATGCCAAAACCATTATTCCAGGGCTTCCTCATTTATACGATATAGCCTTTATTGATGCGGATAAAACTGGGTATGTAGATTATTATACCCTTTTAAAGCCTAAAATGAGCCCAAATGGTATTATTATTGCAGATAATACCTTGTTCCATGGCGAAGTGTTGGAAGAGCAAATAAGCGGAAAAAGCGCCAAAGCCATTCAGGCTTTTAATGAAATGGTGGTAAAGGATGAGGAAACAGAAAAGATCATGTTAACCATTAGAGATGGACTTACTCTGATTAGAAAAAAATAAACATATGATGAAGCATTGTTTAATACTAATTTGTTTTGTGTTGGGATTACATACTGCCCAAGCACAATCAGAATCAACCGTTGTATATATTGAGCTGTATAAAAAAATAGCTGTACAAGAAATGAAGCGAACAGGTATTCCTGCATCCATTACTTTAGCACAAGGTATTTTAGAATCAAATAGCGGAGAAAGCAATTTAGCAAAGAAGTTCAATAATCATTTTGGTATAAAGTGTAAGTCAGATTGGAAAGGCGAAACAACTTATCAAGATGATGATACAAAACAAGAATGTTTCAGAGTATACCCTACGGCATTAGCCTCTTTTAAAGATCATTCTGATTTTTTAAAGAACAGACCTAACTATGCAGCTTTATTTACTTTGGATCCAGTAGATGATAGTGCATGGGCATATGGATTAAAGAAAGCGGGTTATGCAACTGCCAGTGACTATCCAAAAAGATTATTAAAAATTATTGATGACTACGAATTATCTCAATATAATTTTCCAGAACTAGATAATGAGGAGGCGAATACTGAAATCCTACCTAAAAAAGACACCCTCATTGCAACCATTAAAGACACTTTACCAAATAAAATAGTTGATACCATTGTATCTAAACCTACTGCCCCTACTTATACTGCTCCAACAACTATCACTCAGGCACAAATTTATGCGGCAGATACCACCAATATCTCTTTATCTAAAGTAAATGGCATTAGTTCTTCTACAAATACAGCAGAAAATTCAATCCCTGCTATGAAGGGCTTAGGTGTTAGTAAGGATACTGTAAAGCAGGTGTTGTTTACCATAACAAAGAAAAAAGTAATCAATTACCCTAAAGAAAAATTCAAGATTAATTCGGTACCAGTATTATGGGTAAAAGCAGGTAGCTCTTATTTACAAATTGCACAAATCCATAAATTATCCTTGTATAAAATATTTGTCTACAACGATATGGAAGAAGCAGACGTGGTTGCCAAAGATCAATTAGTTTTTATTGCTCAAAAGAAAAAGTCTGGTAACAAAAGTATCCATACGGCTAAAGAAGGTGAAACCCTTTATGAGATTAGCCAAAATGAGGGTATTCAATTAAGCTATTTGAAATCATACAATAAAAAACTTCCTAATGGTCCATTAAAAGAAGGAACAATTGTATTGTTGTTTAAACCTAAAGAAACCAAACCAGAACCTAGTTTTAGACAGGTTTCTTTAAAATTTGAATTTAACTTTTTCAAGAACCTTTTCAAAAGAAAGAAAAAATAATTAACTCCTATGTCTTCTATTAAAGTATTAGATAAAGAATTTGTACCCTATTTAAGCGAAGCGACTATTCAAGAAAAAATCACTGAATTAGCGGCTTTATTAAATAAAGAATATGAAGGAAAGAAACCCATCTTCTTGTCTATATTAAATGGCTCTTTTTTATTTACTGCAGATCTTTTTAAACAAATCACTATTGAAGCTGAGGTTTGTTTTATCAAATTAGCTTCTTACAAAGGAACTACCTCTACCGGCAATGTGATTACCGCAATTGGATTAGATGCGAATGTAAGAGATAGACATATTATTATTGTAGAAGATATTATTGATACAGGTAAAACCCTGCACCACTATTTACCACAATTAGAAAGTCAACAACCTGCTAGCGTTAAAATTGCCGTTCTATTAAATAAGAAAGAAGCATTAGCTTTTCCTGTGAAAGTAGATTACAGTTGTTTTGATATCCCCAATAAATTTGTAGTAGGCTATGGTTTAGACTATGATGGGCTAGGTAGAAATACAAAAGAAATCTACCAGCTTAAATAAAAAAA
>JAFMEV010000134.1 GCA_017856545.1 Chitinophagaceae bacterium | reverse complement strand
AGATTGCTATTTGGATCGGATTGGCCAGTATGCTTAGTGGCAAGTAGTTATGAAAGATGGTTGCATACCATAAAAGATTATTTCAAAGAGTTTAGTAGTACAGAACAAGAGAAAATTTTTGCTTTAAACTGCGAAAGCTTTTATACATTAGAGAAAGCATAAATCAAACGTTATGAATTTATCCCTTGAAAATAAAGTAATCATAGTTAGTGGTGGCGCTAGAGGAATAGGTGAAGGAATTGTAAAAACATTATTAGCAGAGAAAGCTATACCTGTAGTGATTGATCAAAGAATGTCATCCATTGAAGGCGTAAAAACAATACAAGCAGATTTAACTAATCCAGCAGCATGCGCAACTGCCATTGAAAAAATTGCAAAAGAGTTTGGTAGCATTGATGGTTTAGTGAATAATGCAGGGGTAAATGATGGAGTGAATTTGGCGAACGGAAATTATCAAGCATTTATAGATAGTCTACATAAAAATCTAATACACTATTATTTATTGGCACATCATGCGCTACCCTATTTAAAAACTAGTAAGGGTGCAATTGTTAATATCAGTTCAAAAACTGCAGAAACAGGACAAGGAGGGACATCTGCTTATGCAGCTGCCAATGGAGGAAGAAACGCATTGACCAGAGAATGGGCAGTTGAACTATTGCCTTTTGGCATCAGAGTAAATGCAGTAATTGTGGCGGAATGCTATACACCAATGTACCAAGAATGGATACAAACCCAGGACAAACCTGAAGAAAAATTAAAAGCCATTCAAGCAAATATCCCTTTGGGGCAGCGTTTTACCACCCCAGAAGAAATAGGTCAAACCGTAAGCTTCTTGTTATCAGATAAATCCAGCCATACCACAGGGCAATTAATCCATGTGGACGGAGGCTATGTTCACCTAGACCGAGCCCTTTAAAAATCCCCCCTATTTTTTGGTCAAATCACCCAAAATTCTTGTACTTTTGAATTAGTTGCATAACTAACTATATGTCAAACAACCAATTTAAAAGAGGCGAATTATACAGTGTCATCAATGGTATGGCCACTACTGCTGTTGCTCGTCGTTTACAGAAGAACTTTCGTGATGCAGGTTTAGACATCACCATTGAACAATGGTCAATTTTATACCATCTATGGAAAGAAGATTGTCTGAGTCAACAAGAATTAGGTACAAGAACATTTAGAGACAAAGCAAGTACCACAAGATTAATTGACAACTTAGAAAAATTAGGATTGGTAACCCGTGTAGCGAGTTCAACAGATAGACGAATCAATTTAGTTTGTCTAACAGATGCGGCAAAACCTTTGCAAGAACAAACTTATCATTTGGCGAATCAAACCATGAATGAAGCTTTGCAACATATTAGCAAAGATGAAATTGAAGTAGTAAAAAATGTGTTTCAAAGAGTGTACGACAATTTAACACATCCAGACTTAGATAAATAAAGCATTAAAAATATACTTGTATGGAAAACAATTCAACAGCAATCAAGGGAGGAGAATGGATTATTAAAGAAGTAGAAGCAAATTCTATTTTTATTCCAGAAGAATTTAATGAAGAGCAATTGATGGTAAAAGAAATGTGTTCGCAATTTTTGGATACAGAAGTTTTACCAGTGATTGACAGAATAGACAAACTAGAGCCAGGCTTAATGCCAGGTTTATTAATGAAAGCAGGAGAGCAAGGATTATTGGGTGTATCCATTCCAGAATCTTATGGTGGACTAGGAAAAGATTTTATCACTAGTACTATTGTTGCTGAGTATTTAGGTGGAGGATATTCTTTCTCTGTGGCAAATGCAGCACATACAGGTATTGGCACCTTACCTATTTTATATTTTGGTACAGAAGCGCAAAGAGCAAAGTATGTTCCAAAGTTGGCAAGTGGTGAATTCAAAGGTGCTTATGGATTAACAGAACCGAATAGTGGATCAGATGCTTTGGGTGCAAAGACAACTGCAAAATTAACAGAAGATGGCAAGCACTATTTATTAAACGGACAAAAATGTTGGATCACCAATGGTGGATTTGCAGATGTATATACCGTGTTTGCAAAAATTGATGGCGAGCAATTCACTGCTTTCATTGTAGAAAGAGGCATGGAAGGATTTACACAAGGACCTGAAGAACATAAAATGGGTATCAAGGGTTCAAGTACAGTACAATTGTATTTCCAAGATTGCAAAGTGCCTGTTGAAAATGTATTGGGTGAAATTGGTAAAGGCCATGTGATTGCATTTAATATTTTAAATATTGGAAGATTAAAATTAGGTGCTGCAACATTGGGTGGTGCAAGAAGAGCATTAACCACTACAGTGCAGTATGCAATTACAAGAGAGCAGTTTAAATTACCCATTGTAAAATTTGGCGCCATCAGACATAAGTTAGCAGAAATGGCTATTCAAATGTGGGTGGGTGAAACTGCACTATACAGAGTATCTAAAAACATTGACGAGCAAGAGCAAGAAATGTTGAAAGCAGGTAAAACATTATCAGAAGCTTTATTAGGTGCTGCAGAAGAATATGCAATTGAATGTGCAATTCTTAAAGTATTTGGATCAGAGGTATTGGACTTCGTTGTGGATGAGGGAGTACAAATTCATGGTGGAAATGGATACAGTGATGAATACCAAATCTCTAAAGCTTATAGAGATAGCCGTATTAACAGAATCTATGAAGGAACCAATGAGATCAATAGATTGTTAACGGTGGATATGGTATTGAAGCGTGCGATGAAAGGCAAGCTTGATTTAATGGGACCTGCTATGAGCGTGCAATCAGAATTGATGAGTATTCCTGATTTTGGATCTGAAGAAGAAGGTGCATTTGCAAAAGAGAAAAAAGCAATCGCTAATTTCAAGAAATGCATTTTAATGGTAGCAGGTGCAGCAGTGCAAAAACTAATGATGACATTAAGCAAAGAACAAGAGATCTTAATGAATATTGCAGACATGGCGATTATTACTTACCATGCTGAATCTGCTTTATTAAGATTAGAAAAATTAACTGCCTTAAAAGGTGAAGCTGCAACTTCTATTCAAGCAGATATCGTGAAAACTTATATCTACGATGCAGCTGATGCAATTAACAAAGCAGGTAAAGATGCATTGAACTCTTTTGCAGAGGGAGATGAATTAAGAATGATGAATATTGGATTAAAGCGTTTCACTAAAGTAGAACCATTTAATACAAAGGATGCTCGCAGAAGAATCTGTGCGCAATTAGTAGCAGACAATGGTTATAAATTATA
>JAFMEV010000004.1 GCA_017856545.1 Chitinophagaceae bacterium | reverse complement strand
ACAGCGTCTCCGAAGGGACGCTGTTTGTATTAATTACTTAAACTTCTAAAATCTACTGGCACCAGTTTACTAACACCTGGCTCTTGCATGGTTACACCATAAATCACATCCACTGCACTCATTGTTTGCTTATTGTGGGTTACAATAATAAATTGTGAGTTATCAGAAAACTTCTGAATCATCTGCGTGAATTTGCCCACATTAGCATCATCCAATGGCGCATCTACCTCATCCAAAATACAGAATGGAGCTGGCTTGATTAAGTAGATAGCAAATAACATAGCCGTTGCAGTTAATGTTCTCTCCCCTCCACTCAATTGAGTAATAGATGATGGACGCTTTCCCTTAGGCTTAGCTACAATCTCTACAGCGGTTTCAGCCAAATTATCAGGATCAACCAATACCAAGTCACAAGAATCTTCTTCTGTAAACAATGCTTTGAATACTTTCTGGAAGTTTTCTCTTGCAGTATTGTAAGTTTCTAAGAATGCTTGGTTAGCCGTTGCTTCCACTTCTTGAATGGTTAGCATCAAGCTTTCCTTAGCATCCACTAAGTCATTCTTTTGTTCTAAGATAAAGTCATAACGC
The DNA here is from genome assembly GCA_017856545.1 of Chitinophagaceae bacterium. Lineage (GTDB taxonomy): Bacteria > Bacteroidota > Bacteroidia > Chitinophagales > Chitinophagaceae > Sediminibacterium. Next base: position 44,320 of record JAFMEV010000004.1, on the reverse strand, counting down.
TTCTTCATCTCTGTATAAGCCTCAATAGCAGTAGGGTTTACTTCACCCATATTCTCTAAACGCTTCTTCATTCTCTCCACACTCGCTTGTAATTCTTCCAAGCTTTCCTCTGTTTGTCTGCCTTTATCTAATACTTCTTCTAACTCAACCTTAAATTCAACACTCAAGCGCTCTTTCATTCCAGCCAATGACAATTTCAAATTGTTTAATTTATCCTTGATCTCATTGATCAATTGATCCATTAATTCTTTAGACTTCACTTGAAGTCTTAAAGCACTTTCTTTTTCTTGTAATTGCGTTCTTAAAGTATAATATGCTTGATCAGCCTCGTTTAATTTTAATTCCTCTGCTTCTTTATTTCTTAATAAATCAACCAATTCCGCTTCTACTGCTGCTAATTGCTCTTTACTCTCTACAATTGCTGTAGACGCTTCTGTTAATTGAGTTGTATTAGATTGAATTTGTGTATGTAAATCAACCAATTGGTTTTCTTTAAATACCACTTCTTGTTGTAATGCTTCAATCTTACTTTGTTGCTTCGTTAACTGTAAATTCATTTCATTGAATTCACCTGATGCTAAATGATAAGCTTGTTCAGCTGCTTGATAAGCCAATTCAATGTCCCCTAATTGTGCTTGTGTTTCTTGTAAGCTAATATTCAAAGCTTCGAAAGCAACTCTTGTATCTGCAATGGCATCATGCTCTTCTTGCATTTTGATGGCAAATTCGGCTAATTTAGCTGATGCAGTAGTTTGAGCAGATTGCAAGTTTTCCAATCTGTTTTTATTGGCAAACACTTCATTGATTAAAGTGTTTACAGATTGCTCAGTAGATCGAATCTCATTTTCTTTCAATAATTCATTAAAGCCAAGCACTGAATCGTGCTTCACTTGAATTTGATCCTTTAAATCATTCACTACTTTTTCTTGCGCTTCAATATCTTCTAATAACTTTTCTAGATTCTTCGCACGGCCTATTTTCTTTCCTTCAAATAGCCCTACACTACCCCCCGTTAAAGTGTATTTACCTTTAACATATTTTCCTGTTTTCTCTAAAATAATTCCAGTATGATTAGCCTCTAAAGCAGCTTCATTTTCAGCAATAAAAACGTTGCCTAATAAATGATTTGCCAAAGCAGCATATTTAGGATCAATTTCTACCACTGATAAGGCAGCAATTGTATTGTTAGGTGCAGCATTAGCTTGTGCACCAGTTAATTGATCTAATAAGAAGAAATTAGCCTTTCCTTTTTTATGTTCGTCTAATAAATGAATCGCTTGTAAACCTTCTTTTAAATCATTTACTACATAGTAATTTAAATAAGGCTCTAATACATTCTCGACTGCTGTACGGTAAGACTCTTGCACATAGATAATATCTGATAAGATAGGAGCATTATGATTCCAACCAGTATTATTGTGTAAGAATTTAACACTCTCTGGATAACCTTCCATAGAGTCAACTAAACTCTTTAATAAATCGTATTCGTTTTTCTTAGCATCTAAAATTCTAGATTGTTCAGCCAATGAAGATCTTAAAACCTCTAAAGCAGATTGTGTTTCGAAAATACTTGCTTTTGCTTTTTCATGTTGCTCTTGCAATGAAACCAAATGTGCTTTCTTTTCTGCTAAATCATTTTCTTTTTGCGCTAATTGTGAAGTGTTATCTTCAATTTGAGATGCACGATGTGCTTGCTCTTCTTCAATCTGAATCTGAGATCTTTGAATATTTTGAATAGAAGTATCTGCAACTGCTACCTTCTTCTCAGCATCAAATTGATTTCTTTGAATTTGATTATACTGTTGACGTAAGTTATCCAACACTGCTCTTTGATCATCAAATTGTGCTCTTTTATTGGATAATTCTACTTGAGAAGCTTCTACTCTATTTTTAAAATCGTTGTAGATTTTTTCTTCATCGACAACTTGCAATTTTGTATATTCGATAGAGTCTCCAATAGTCTTCACTTGTCCTTCTGCTCTTTCTAAGAATTCTTGCAAGCCTTTTTCTTTATCGTTTAAATAATCTAAACGCTGTGCAGCTAAATTCTTGTCATTCTCCTTGGTTCTTAATTTTTGAACCAAGTCATTAAACTCTTGTTGTTGACTTTGCAAACCTCTTTCTTTCTCAATAAAATTAACACGCTCTTGCTCTAATGCCGCTTCTTCCAATGCAATCTGCGCTTCTAACTGAATTTTCTTGTCTGATTCAGTTTCTTGTTGCTCTGTTAACTCTTTATAAGTTAAGTTGAATCCTTCTAAAGAAGCAATTGCTAATTCAATTGCTGTATCCTTGTAATCTTTTTTGATTTCAAAATACTTCTCTGCCTTCTTTGCTTGATTTTCTAAAGTCTTTAACTGATTATTAATTTCAAATAACAAATCTTCAATTCTAGATAAGTCTTGCTCTGTAGCATCTAATTTATTCTTAGCTTCCTTCTTTCTTGTTTTGTATATGGTAATACCAGCAGCTTGCTCTAGCATTTTACGACGACTATTATCCTTATCCTTGATAATATCATCTACCATACCTAATTCGATGATGGCATAACTGTCTGTACTTACACCAGTATCTAAAAATAAATTATGAATATCTTTTAATCGACAAGCAACATCATTTAAACGATATTCACTCTCTCCATTTTTATAATAACGGCGTGTTACTGTGATGGTGCTAAATTCAGTGGGTAATAAATTTTTAGTGTTTTCGAAAGTCAAACTAACTTCTGCCATGCTACTCGCATTTCTAGTTTTACTACCATTGAATACCAAAGAATCTAAATTCTCTGATCTTAAGGCTGAAATTTTTGATTCACCAATTACCCATCTTATACTATCGATGATATTACTTTTTCCGCATCCGTTTGGCCCAATAATGCCAGTTATCCCCTCGTCAAAACTTACGATGGTTTTGTCCGCAAAACTCTTGAACCCTTTGATTTCTAATGACTTTAGTCTCACTTTCTTTGAACTTTTATATGTCTGCGAACATATGAAAAAAGACGTAAGATTTCAAGTAAAAAAAGGGCAATTTATGCCCAAAATGAAGAATTTATTAAGCCTTTTCTACCAGTTTTCCACCTTCTGTGGTCAAAGTACGGGAAGGGAACTTATTCACCACCATAAAATCGTGGGTGGCCATTAAAATTGCTGTTCCGTCTTCCTTGGCTATTTGCATCAATAATTGCATGATTTCGTCACTTGTTTCAGGATCTAAACTACCTGTTGGCTCGTCCGCTAAGATCAATTTAGGTGCATTTAAGAGGGCACGTGCAATATCCACTCTCTGTTGCTCTCCACCACTCATTTCATAGGTCATTTTAAATCCTTTATTCTGTAGACCTACTTTATTCAATACATCGTCTATTTTTTGCTCCATCAACTTTTCGTCCTGCCATCCAGTTGCCTTAAGCACAAATTTTAAATTTTCATGAACATTTCTATCGGTTAGTAATTGGAAATCTTGGAATACCACTCCTAAATTTCTTCTTAAGAAAGGCAATGTTTTCCATGTCATATCTTTTAAGTTAAACCCTACAACATTCCCATTTCCTTCTGTTAAGGTTAACTCTCCGTATAATGTTTTTAATAAACTACTTTTTCCAGCACCCGTTCTTCCCACTAAATAAACAAACTCTCCTTTCTCCACTTTTAAATTGACATCTTGTAAAATAAGGCTACCACTTTGGTAAATATTTACATGGTCTAATTGTACTACTAACTCGCTCATGGGTTGGGTTGTTTTATATTAAAATTAATAGCTAAATGTTTCTGTTCCAAAACTTCCTTTTAAGACCAATTCTTTGGTGTCTGACGCCTCCACTCTACCAATTATTTGTGCTTCAATGCCTAAAGATGCAGCAATTTCAATTAATGCGGCCGCATCCATTTCATTGGTGAAAATTTCTAAACGATGCCCCATATTAAATACTTGATACATTTCTCTTGCGTTGGCACCAGAATTTTCTTGAATCAATTTAAATATTGGAGGTACTTCTAAAAAATGATCTTTCACAATACGCATAGGGCCTGGCAAGTATTTCATACACTTGGTCTGCCCACCACCACTACAATGAATCATCCCTTTAACAGCATCAAAATGTTTAGATAAAATTGCTTTTACTAATGGCGCATAGGTTCTTGTAGGACTCAATAATAATTTACCCACTTGAATGTTACCAAAACCTGGTATATCAATAGTATCTGTAACTTTATTTTTACCAATGTATACCACTTCATTCGCTAAGCTTGGCTCAAATGTTTCCGGATATTTAGTAGCATATTCTTTGCTTAATACATCATGCCTTGCACTTGTCAAACCATTACTTCCTAGACCACTATTGTAAGCAGTTTCATATTTTGCTTGTCCATAACTTGAAAAACCAACAATCACTTGACCTGGTGCAATTAAATCATTGGTGATGAGTTTTGATTTAGGCCATCTTGCTGTCATGGTTCCATTCACAGCAATTGTTCTTACCACATCCCCCACATCTGCAGTCTCTCCTCCTAAAAAAGAAATTTGAACTCCAAATTCTTTTAAGGTTTCAAAAAAGGATTGTGTCCCATTAATCACTTCACTGATCACTTCTCCGTTGATAAGTAATTTATTTCTATCAATCGTACTAGAGAATAAAATTTGATCATAAATGCCCACACACAATAAATCATCTAAATTCATTGCAATCGCATCTTGTGCAATACCTTTCCAAACAGACGCATCCCCAGTTTCTTTCCAATAGATGTATGCCAAAATACTTTTAGTACCTGCTCCATCGGCATGCATGATATTAATGTAGTTTTGATCGCCCCCAAGAAAATCTGCATATAATTTACAAAAAGCATTTGGGTACAAGCCCTGATCTAAATGCTGAATGGCAGCATGTACTTCTTCTTTTTGAGCGGATACACCGCGCTGGGCATATAATGACATGTATCTAAATTGATTTGTGGCACAAAGGTACAATTGTTTTACATTTGTGCCATATTTAGCTATAGAAGATGAAGGTTCACTACGATTTACAAAATTTACCCCCATTTAGACAAGCAGTTATCACTACTGGCGCATTTGATGGTGTGCACAAAGGCCACCTTCAAATCATTCAAAAAATGAAGTCAATCGCCGCATCCATCCAGGGCGAGACCGTTATTATTAGCTTTCATCCACATCCAAGAAAAGTGATCTCTTCAGTTCCAGGAGAAATTAAACAATTGACCCATTTAAGCGAAAGAATTAGTTTGTTAGATAAAGCTGGTGTTGACCATTTAGTGGTAGTCCCTTTTGATCACCGTTTTTCGAATATGACCGCAGAGGAATATGTTAAGGATTTCATAGTAGCACATTTCAAACCTGCACATATTATCGTTGGTTATGATCACCGATTTGGGAATGGCAGAAAAGGTGATTTTAAGTTACTAGAAACACTGGGAAAAGAATTTCAATTTTCAGTGGATGAAATCAATGAGCAATTAGTAAATGGTGAGATTGTTAGCTCTACCCTAATTCGAAATTGTATTTCTGAAAAAAATATGGAACAAGCCAATAATTTATTGGGCTACCCTTATGCTTTTGAAGGCTATGTTGTAAGAGGAAATCAATTAGGAAGAACCATTGGATTTCCAACGGCTAATTTACATATCAATGATGAAGAGAAATTAATCCCCTCTAATGGAGTGTATGCAGTAAAAGTGAAAGGAGCTTGCACCAATGGAGCTTTACTAAATGGAATGATGAATATTGGGGTAAGGCCTACCGTGGATGGACATAAAAAAGTAATTGAGGTAAACATATTCAATTTTGATCAAGACATTTATGACCAAACCCTCATTGTTCAAGTATTTGAATTTATTAGAGGAGAACAAAAATTTGATGGATTAGAAGCCCTAAAAAATCAATTAGCGCAAGATAAATTACAAACAGCTTCTATTTTGCAGAAGTATCCATAATTTTTATCACCAACTCTTTTAATAAATCAGCATCTGAGTTGGAAGCATCATTGATACCCAATACTCTTAAATTATATTCGTGAATAAGAAGCAAAATATGCTCCACTTTGCCATAACTATAATGTCTTGTTGCTGCCATATAATTTTTTACTAAAAAAGGAGCAATCCCCACTTCGCTGGCGATGCGTCTTTCATCCTGTGTCCCTAGCCCATAGATAGAATAGAGTTTATTAAAAAACGCATATAAGGTGGGCAGTATTAACTGAATAGGTGCAGCTTTATGATTGGATTCAAAATACTGAATCATTTTGATGGCTTTTGAAAAATTTTTTTGCGCAACCGCATCTTGAAATTCAAATGCATTGTATTCTTTACTAATACCTATATATTTTTCAATATCATCTTCGGTAATATTTTTTCTATCCCCAATATTGATAATGAGTTTGTCTAGTTCATTTTGAATTCTGCTTAAATCATTACCTATATGATCTACAATGATTTGAACCGCTTTAGGATTGATTTGGAACCCTCTTTCTTTTATAAACCCCATTACCCATTCTGGTAATTTATTGTCATACATTTTCTTGGTAGATACATGTACTGACTTTGTTTTAAGCGCCTTGGCTAATGCCGACCTTCCATCAACATTTTTATCTTTATGTGCTACAATTAAAATGGTAGAACTCAGGGGGTTTTCAATATAAGGTAATAACTTTTCTATTTGCCCCATATGCTGGGCCTCTTTAATAATGACTACCTGCTTTTCTGCAAATACAGGATAGCGTTTACAAGCATTGATGATCTCTGCCCAATCAGCATCTTTCCCATAAAAAATACTCAAATTAAATGCCTGTTCCGCTTCTGGAAGCAATTGTTTTTCAGCAAATTCTACTACCTGATCAATATAAAATGGTTCTTCGCCCTCTAACCAGTAAACAGCATCGTATACTTTATTTTTCCAGTTAGCTATAATTTTTGCAGTAGGCATGCCTCAAATATACAAGATTTAGGTGTTTTTACTTATCTTTGAACCCTATTCAAATATAAAATATGAGCAACGAATCTTCAAACAACAACGGAAAAATTATTATCGGTATTTTAGTAGTAGCCTTAGTAGGTTCTTGGATTTACTTTAGTACATCTAAGACAGAAATCGTAAATAACTACACTACTCAATTAAATACAGCAGATAGCACTAAAAATGCTATTCAAGCAGAATTCATAGCAGCTTCTGCTAAAGTAGATTCCTTAACTGCGCAAAACGGTCAGTTACAAGGAGATTTATTAGAGAAGTCTCAAAATTTACAGAAATTAAAATCTGATATTGGTGCATTATTGACTAAAAAGAATGCCACTGATAAAGAATTAGAAGAAGCTAAATCTTTAATTGCTACATTAAATTCAAAAGTAGCAGAGTTATTTACTGACTTATCTAAAGCACAAGAAGAAAACAAGCAATTAAACGCAAAGAATCAAGATTTAACCAACCAAAACACCAACCTTTCTTCTAACTTAAACACAACCACAAAAGAAAAAGAAAGATTACAAGATATTGGTTCTACTTTACACGCTTCCAATTTCTCTATACAAGCTTTGAGAATTAAAGATGATGGCACTGAAAAAGCAACTAAATCTGCAAAAAGAGCTAATACAATTCGTGTTGCTTTCCAAATTGATAAAAATAGAATCACTCCAAGTGGTCCACAAGATTTATATATCTGCATCACTGCTCCTGATGGTAAGGCATTTGGCGAAGGTGGTACCATTACAACTAGAGAAGATGGTAACAAAGCTTTCTCAAATAAAGTAGCTGTTCAATATGAGCAAAACGCAGTATTACCAGTTAGTTACGATGTAAAAAATGCTAACAAATTCATGGAAGGTGAATACAAAATTGAAGTATACAATAATGGCTTCAAAATTGGCGAAGGCAAAACAAGCTTAAAAAAAGGCGGATTGTTTTAATCCCCTTTTAGGAAATACATTAAAAAGGCCCCAAATATTTGGGGCCTTTTTTTAATATACTAACTCATTATTATCTTGGACAATATTTCCAGTTACATTCATGACTGGAATATTATTGTAAGACATCGCATAAAACCATAGCTGAATAGCAGCTGGTGAAATACTTTCTACGAAGAAATTTACTTTGGTTAAATAAGGAACTAATTTTTCTGTTAGTTCTTGATTGGGCTCTTCAAAAGCCCATTGATTTAATAAGCTTTTTAATTGAGCAAGTTCCTGGTCCATTAAATGATCAAAAGCATGCAATTGAATGAACTCGGAAACCGCGTCATGCAATAAAGCCTTGTGATTTGTTTTCATGTTGATAGGGTTGGATGATTACACAAAGTTCAACACTTAATATGAACTTAATGTTAACAATAGTTGGATTACTGAGATTGTGCAAAACTTCAATGAAAATGTGCTTCTACAACGATTGCAGACTACTTTAATACAATAGCAGACAATGCAGGAAGCTCCAAAATGAGCTTAAACCATTCATTTTGATTATCCTGAGGCTCCATACTTATGTCTCTATTGAATAAATCCCCTACGCCCCAATAGGCTTTATTATCACTATTAAAAATTTCTTTCCATGGCTTATTCCCATATACATGTATAGGATATTGATGTCTTGGCACTGGGGTCATATTAAAGACCACTAAAATTTCTTCCTTAGGGTCTCTGGATTTTCTCTTAAAAGCTAAAACGCCTTCCTGTCTTTTATTGGTTTCTACCCATTCAAACCCGGCAGTATCATATTGTAACTCGTATAAAGCTGGATGGGATTGGTATAATTTATTTAATTGCTGTACACAAAATTTCATCCCAGTATGACTTTCATATTTCAATAAGTCCCATTGTAATTCAGATTGATAATTCCATTCTTGTGTGGCTGCAAATTCATTACCCATGAATAATAATTTAGCACCAGGATGTGTAAACATATAAGTATACATCAATCTTAGATTAGCAAACTTTTGCCATTCATCTCCAGGCATTTTATATAACATGGGACTTTTACCGTGAACTACTTCATCATGACTTAAAGGCAACATAAAATGTTCGTCATAATAGTACATCATGGAAAAAGTAAATTTATCCTGACTTCCTGAACGATATAAAGGATCTAGTTTAAAATAATCCAAAGTGTCATGCATCCAACCCATCATCCATTTCATCCCAAAACCTAGACCATCCATGAAAGTGGGCTGACTAATTCCTGGCCAATCAGTTGCTTCTTCTGCAATAGTTTGAATAGCTGGGAAATCTCTATATAAGGTTTCGTTTAAATCTTTGATAAATGCGATAGCTTCTAAATTACCATTTCCACCAAATTCATTAGGCTCCCACTCTCCTTCTTTTCTACTATAATCCAATTTCAACATAGAACTAACGGCGTCTACTCTTAATCCATCAATATGAAATTGATCACACCAAAATCTTGCACTACTTATTAAAAATGATTTTACTTCCCCTCTTTTATAATTGAAAATATAAGAATTCCAGTCTGGATGATACCCTTTTCTCATATCTGCATACTCATAGGTATTGGCTCCGTCAAACATAAATAAACCATGACTATCATAGGGAAAATGAGATGGCACCCAATCAATAATCACACCAATTTCAGCAGCATGAAATGCTTCTACTAAGGCAGCAAATTCTTGTGGATTTCCAAATCTGGAAGTTGGAGCGAAAAATCCAATACCCTGATATCCCCAGCTTCCATCAAAAGGATGTTCCATCACGGGCATGAATTCTACATGTGTAAAACCCATTTCTTTTACATAAGGCACTAATAAATCTATCAGCTGCTTATAACTATTGTAGGAATCCTCATTGTTTTTGTCTGGCCTCATCCAACTAGCCAAATGCACTTCATATACAGAGTATGGTTGATCAGTTCTATTTTTTGTTTTTCTTTTTTCTAACCATGCATCGTCTTTCCATGTATAGCGGGTATCCCATGTAATGGAAGCAGTTAAAGGCCTTAATTCCCAATAATGTGCAAATGGATCTCCTTTATCCAATAATGCGCCTTTGTAACCATGAATATGATATTTATATACCTCACCTTGTAATACATTGGGAATAAAACCCTCCCAAATACCTGAACTATCTAATCTTACTTTTAATGGATGACTAGCTTTATTCCAATCATTGAAATTGCCGGTAACAAATACCGCAGTGGCATTAGGGGCCCAAACACTAAAATAAGTTCCCTTAGTATTTAGAACTTCTATTTGTTTATTGCCAAATAAGGTATATAAACTATAGTGAGTACCATTTTGAAAATTACGGATATCCTCGTCAGTAAATAAAGAGTAATTCCAAACTGGTTGTGCAGCATCTACAAAATGAATATCCTCGTATTTTGACATAATTATTTAGTTAGTTCAATCACCTGCATACTCATTGCAGGCAATTCAAACTTAGTGTTTATTTGTTTATTGGTAATAATATCTTTACCACCATTAAAACCTTTGGTTTGTTCTAAATAATCATTCATATCAACTTTTCTTGTTTGCTTATCTGTATTCATCACACACATTACAGTAGATTTGGCATCATATCTAAAATAAACATACAATCCATTATTAGGAATGAATTGCATCATTTTACCAGTTTGTAAAGCAGTTGATTGCTTTCTGTAATTACCTAATAATTTAGTATACTCTTGAATAGCTTTCTCTTCTGTAGTTAGCCCTTCACCCGTAAAAGCATTTTTTTGATCTCCCTCCCATCCACCTGGGAAATCTAAACGCACCCAACCATCAGGATTTGCAATGCCCTTCATCATTACTTCAGTTCCGTAATACAATTGCGGGATACCTCTACAGGTAAATAACCAAGCCAATGCTACTTTTAATTTTGGAACACTTTCCCCTAAGGAAGAAAGAATTCTTGTCATATCATGGTTATCCAAAAACAATACATTCCTAGAAGCATCTTTATATAAAAAATCGTTACTTAATGTAGTATATAATTTAGTTACTCCATCTGTCCAACCAAATGGCTCATTCAAAGCTGGAAGAATTCCATAAAATAAAGTCTGAAAATCTTGGCCTCCTTGCAAATTACTTTTAAAAGGTACATTCATATTATTCTCCACAAAATAAGCTTGAGCAGCAACCCCATGTACCCATGATTCACCAAAACTGGTTATTGAAGGAAAGTCATTTTTTAAATTTTGATTCAACTGATTCACAAATGGGAGATCATTGTATTTATAGGTATCAATTCTAAACCCATCCACTCCAAAAGTTTCTACAGACCAAATAGCATTTTGTGTTAAAAACTTTGCCATGAATGGATTGGAATGGTTCAAATCTGGCATTTCAGGAGTAAACCAACCATCCGTCATTTTCAACTGCTCCGTTTTAGACGCATAAGGATCGAAAATAACTTGCTCTTTGTGACTAGGTTCTGTAAATTTTGGCCATTGATGTAACCAAGTTTGATCTGGCGCATCTTGAACCAAGAAATGAAATCTACCTGAATGATTATATACAATATCCTGAATTAATTTCATTCCTCTTTGATGCAATGCATCGCTTAATTTTAAATAAGCTACTTCTCCGCCAAATCTTTTCTCTATAGCGTATTGATTAGTTGCTGCATATCCATGCTCTGTTCTATTAGGCATATCATTCTCCACCACTGGTGTCATCCACAAACTAGTCACGCCTAATCCTTGTAAATAATCCAAATGATTTATTACCCCTTGTAAATCACCACCATGTCTCAAGAAAATTGAATCTCTATTCAAGGACTGATCTTTCAATCCGGCTATTTTATCATTACTCTTATCACCATTACTAAATCTATCAGGCATTAAGAAGTAAATAAAATCTTTTGAATTCACCCCTTGTGCAAATTGAGTGCCATTGCCTTTTCTTCTATTTTTTAATACCCAGTTAAAGGAAGACGTTTGGCTGCCTTCTTGAATGATTAATTTCACATCTCCTGGTTTTGCAGTAGTAGAAATCTCAACATCTACTGCTATATAATTTGGATTCTTGAAATAATGTGTTTTAATTAATCTTACACCAGGATAACTTACTTGAACCTTAGCATTTGTTTTAAATGAACTGGTTTTTCTCAATAAGATCTGTACCTTATTATATTTCATTTGTACAAACCAATTGGTTGGATAAACATCAATGGATTGTGCAGACAATGAAAAATGACAAACTATTGCCAATAATGCAATCATGAAGCATTGCTTCAATGGATAACTATATTTCATCTATGATTTATTTTCTTCTTTGATAATAATAGCGCAAATAATACTTGCAGTCAATAATAAAAAGCCCCCAATTTGAACAGCCATCAATCTATCATTGTGTAAAAAATTAGACATAATCTTTCCAAAAAATATGGAAGCTAAAATTTCAGGTAATACAATGAAGAAATTGAAAATGCCCATATAAATACCCATTTTTTGTTCAGGTATGAAACCAGCTAACATAGAGTATGGCATGGATAATATAGAAGCCCAAGCAATACCCACTAATCCCATACTGATATATAAATAATTAGGCGCTTGAACATAATAAACAGAAATCAATCCAATGGATCCAATAAACAAACATAAAGCATGTGTATACTTCTTTCCCAATTTACTCACCCAAAAAGGGAGCGTAAAAGAGAAACCAAAAGTGACTAAATTCAAAATGGCAGAAGTAGTATTGGCATGCTCTAATCCCATTGTAAACACATCACTATTGGTAACAGGATCGCCATGAAATAATTGAGAAGCTACACCAGTACTATAATAAAACCACATTAAAAATAATCCAGGCCATGTTATAAAATTAACCAATGCTAATCTTTTCATTTGAATTGGCATATTTTTTATAGAGTCTACAATTTCTTTGATAATACCCTCTTTATGTTCAGCATCATTTGTTGCGATATTTTCAGAAGGTGGATATTCTTTGCTCTTGACAATAGTATACATTACTGCAATAAAGAAAACTGCTGCCCCTATGTAAAAAGACATTAATATATTTTGCGGAATAGTACCATTCAATTTCTCTCTGGATACACCAAACCAATTTACGAGTACTTGAGGTAAATAACCTGCTATAAAAGAGGCCAATCCTATAAACATGCTTTGCATGGCAAAACCAAAGGATCTTTGTTTTTCATTTAAATTGTCTGCAACAAAAGCTCTAAAAGGTTCCATAGTTACATTGATACTTGAATCCAGTACCCATAAAACCCCAGCTGCCATCCAAACAGTAGAGGAATTAGGCATCACAAATAATAATGCAGAACTAAGAATTGCACCAATTAAAAAGAAGGGCCTTCTTCTACCCAATTTTGGATGCCAGGTTCTATCACTAAAGTAACCAACAATAGGTTGAACAATTAATCCAGTCATAGGTGCTGCTAACCATAATCCTGGGATCTCTTCAGGTGATGCACCCAAAAATTCATAGATAGCACTCATATTACCCATTTGTAAACTCCACCCAAATTGGATGCCAAAAAAACCAAAACACATATTCCAAATTTGCCAAAAACTCAAATTGGATTTTTCTCCTAGATACGCTGTATTTTTCATTTACAATATATTTTTACTATATAACAAAACCGTTAGGAATGACTGCCCCTTTTTTAATGACTACAATATTATCTTTTATAGTATATAAAGGATGATCTGTTTTTTCTAAATGTGCTCCACCTCTAATCACCACATCATTTCCAATTGAGCAGTTCTTATCTACAATTGCATCCTCAATAACACATCTTTCACCTATACCAAGAATAGGTTTGCCTGCTTGTATTTTTTCATTGATCTGGTCAATGGTTTCATAATAATCACAACCCATGATATATACATTTTTAACAACGGTATCTTTCCCAATTCTAGATCTGATACCAATAACAGATTGTGTTACAGAAGCAGCATGAATAATGGATCCTTCTGCAATAATGGCTCTATCAATCAATGTTCCACTAATTTTTGCAGGAGGGAGCATACGTGGACGCGTATAAATAGTTTGTGCACTATCAAATAAATTAAATGGAGGGATAGCTTCAGTTAATGCAATATTGGCTTCAAAAAAAGAATATATGTTTCCGATATCTGTCCAATATCCATCATATTGATAGCTAAGTACTTTGTAATGCTCAATGGAATCTGGAATGATTTCTTTACCAAAATCAGTTGCTTTGGCATGTACATCATTTAATAATTTGTACAAGATATCTTTATTAAATACATAGATACCCATGGAAGCTAAATAATGTCTTCCTTGATCCTGCATCGCTGCTCCGGTATCACTTACCCAATCTGGTAATAATTCTTTCTTTGGTTTTTCAATAAAAGATGTAATGACATTTTCATTATTCGATTTTAAAATTCCAAATTCAGGAGCTTCTCTTTCTCCTACTGGGATAGTAGCAATGGTTAAAGCTGCCCCGCTATTTCTATGTGCTTCAATCATTTTACTAAAATCCATTTGATATAACTGATCTCCACTTAATATCAATACATATTCAAAATCCATTTTATCCAAATGTCTCAGAGATTGTCTTACTGCATCTGCAGTTCCTTGAAACCATCCTGGGTTGTCTGGTGTTTGCTCTGCAGCTAATATGTCCACAAAGCCAGAACTAAATGCACTAAAATGATAGGTGTTCTTAATATGTTGATTTAATGAAGCAGAATTAAATTGTGTCAACACAAAAATTCTATTCAAATTACTATTAATGCAATTACTAATTGGAATATCAACCAATCTATATTTACCGGCGATTGGTACGGCTGGCTTTGATCTACTAGCAGTTAATGGAGACAATCTAGATCCTGCACCACCACCTAATATTACTGAAACAGTTTCTTTAGCATATATAGCCATACATTCGGGGTTTAATTAATTTACAAGGATTGGTAAACATTTTTATAGGATGATACAACAGATTCCCAACTATGATCGATGCTCATTGCTGTTTGAATCATTTTTTTCATCTGATTTTTATTTTGATAAACAGAGATAGCTCTTTCTACAGAATAAACAATATCTTCTTCAGTGGCATGTAAGAATCGAATGCCAAATCCATTTGGATCTCCCATATCCACCACTGTATCATGCAAACCACCTGTATCTCTCACCATAGGAATGGTTCCATATCTTAAGCTATACATTTGATTTAATCCACATGGTTCTACCCTGCTTGGCATCAATAAAAAATCTGCACCCGCATAGGCTTGATGACCTACTTTTTCATCATACCCAATCCATGTATTAAAATTACCTGGATATAATTGTACTAAAAAGTTCAATGCAGACTCCACTTGTGTATCACCTGTTCCAATCACTAAAAAATTTGCACCGCAATTGGTTTTATCTAATGCATGCTGAATAGCTCCTGGCAAAACATCTGCAGCCTTTTCACCTACCAACCTTCCAATAAAAACAATCAATGGTTTATCGATATCTAATTGATATTTGTCACACAATAATTGCTTGTTTTTTCTTTTTCCTTCTTCCTGAGTGGTAATATCATAATGAAAATCCACCATTGGATCAGTTGCAGGATTCCAAACCTCATTATCTATTCCATTTAAAATCCCTATACATTTTCCTTGTTCATATTCAAATAATGCTTCCAATCCAGCAGACTGATATCTTAATTGATGCATATAGTTTTCACTCACCGTTGTAACTCTATCAGCACATTTAATTCCAGTAGCCAAAGAATTAATAGCGTTATCCCATTCTAATAGTCCATGTTTCCAAGTATCCCATTTTGGAATTAATATACTTTTATTCCATCCCATTGCTCCATGATACTGCGCATTGTGAATAGTCAAAACTGTTTTTACAAATTGTAATCTTTGGTAATCATAACAATACTTCATCATAAATGGAATCAAACCAGCTTGATGATCATGACAATGCACCACTGAAGGCAATTCACCCCAATTGGATAACCAATTGACTACTGCAATTTGAAAACCTATAAAACGATCATGGTCATCTGCGTATCCATAAATCTTAGGCCTATCAAGCAAGCCATGTATATCCACTAAAAACAAATTGAATCCTAATTTTTCGGAACGCTCTTTAATAATAGTGAAATCAAAAAACCAATCACCCATATTCGCCTTCCCTTTGAACGCGACATCCCATTCATTTTTTTCTAGGAAAGCAGTTTTGTACATAGGCATCACCACCATGGCTTCATCACCTTGTTTTTTCTGGTATTTAGGCAAGGCTCCTACTACATCGCCCAAGCCTCCAGCTTTTGCCATAGGATAACATTCTGCACTCACATGTACAATCACCATAACCTGCTTTAATTTGCTTCAATTTACTGAAAACTAGTGGTAATTTGATCAATTTTTTTTCGCTATTGAATGATATTTTTAAGTATTTTACACAATCGATAAACGATTAAACTAACGAATCTTATGAGCCAAACCAAACAACCCACCAATACGGGTGCATTATCAACCCTTATTGTGGTATTTTTCTTCTGGGGATTTATTGCTTCAAGTAATAGTGTATTCATTCCTTTTTGTAAACATAAATTTAACCTTGACCAATTTCAAAGTCAATTGGTTGATTTTGCCTTTTATTTAGCTTACTATATTGGCGCATTAGGTCTATTTGCCTATGGTGCATTTGGAGGAAAAGATTTAGTGGGTAAATGGGGCTACAAAAAAAGCATCGTTTATGGCTTGCTATTCTCTGCTATTGGAGCCGTTGCCATGATTATTGCTGTAAACGCAAATACTTTTACTGGAATGCTAGTGGGTTTGTTTATTGTAGCATTAGGATTTTCTTTACAACAAACTGCCGCACAACCTTTTGCTATTGCATTAGGTGATGAGAGCACGGGCGCAAGTCGTGTTAACTTGGCAGGGGGAATCAATTCATTTGGAACATCTATTGGCCCTATTGTTGTTGCATTCGCTTTATTTGGAAGCGCCGCTGCGATAACGGATGATCAAATTGCAGCCTTAAGTTTAAGTAAAGTTGTTGTTTTGTATAGTGCTGTTTGTTTATTGTTTTTAGCAGCAGCTGCATTATTTCATTTTTCTAAGAAAGTACCTGCTGGTATCAATGAGGAAAAAATTGAACCAGCTAATAAAGCTTTAAGATTATTACTCATCATGACAGGAGTTTTAATCATCATGTTTGTTCCCATTTTTAATAGTTATAAAATTGATCCAAATACTTTAACAGATGCAGGCAGATTGGATCTTGAAACAATGAGATTAAAATGGCTGTTTGGTGCATTAGCAACCGTTGTGGTAGGCTTATTATTTGCTAATTTCTCTGCACAAAAAAATGAAACTGGCTGGGGCGCAATGAAATACCCTCAATTGGTTTTAGGTATGCTGGCTATTTTTGTATACGTGGGTGTTGAAGTAGCAATTGGTTCAAACTTAGGAGAATTGTTAAAGCAAGCGGATTTTGGAAGCATCCCTTCTTCTAAAATTGCACCTTATATTTCTATGTATTGGGGCAGCATGATGATTGGTAGATGGGCTGGTGCAATTTCTGCATTTGAATTCAAAAAACAAACCAATAAAATCTTAACCATCATCGTTCCATTGGTTGCCTTTGGTATTGTGATTGGTGTAAATAGTATCGCTCAATACGATATGACTCCTTTATACATGTATATCGTTTGTATTTTTATTCAAATCATCGCTTTCTTCTTAAGTCAAGATAAACCAGCAAAAACCTTGCTTATATTTAGCTTAATTGGCGTAGCTTCTATGTTGGTAGGTATATTCAGCAAAGGAGATGTTGCTATATATGCATTCTTAACTGGAGGTATTGCATGTTCTATTATGTGGCCTTCTATTTTTGCTTTATCCATTGCAGGTATAGGAAAATACACTACACAGGGTTCTGCTTTCTTAATTATGATGATCTTGGGTGGTGGTATCATTCCTCCTATTCAAGGTAAATTATCAGACTTCTTACAGTCTTCTCACTTAGACCAACCAGGATATGGTATTCATAATTCATTCTGGATTCCTGCAGCTTGTTTTGCATATATATTAGTATTTGCCATAGCAGTAAAAGGTATTTTGAAAAAGCAAGGAATCAATTATGAAGATGCTGAAGCAAAAGGTGGACATTAATATAAAAAAATAAATTTTAAAGAATGGATTCATATGTTATAGGTGTTGATATTGGTGGCACAGGTACCAAATATGGTATTGTAGATAAAGATGGAAATGTATTGCACTCTAGTTCTATGCCAACCAATACACACGAACAGGTACATACTTTTATTGATGAGCTCTATGAAAGATTAAGCGAATTGATTGAAAAAGTTGGTGGCGTAGGAAGAATTAAAGGCATTGGCATTGGCGCACCCAATGGCAATATATATACTGGTACTATTGAATATGCTCCAAACCTTCCTTGGAAAGGCGTTATCCCTTTTGCAAAAATGGTACAAGATAAATTTAAGCTTCCGGTAAAATTAACCAACGACGCTAATGCAGCTGCAGTGGGTGAAATGATGTATGGCGCTGCTAAAGGGATGAAAGATTTTATCATGATTACTTTAGGAACAGGCGTAGGAAGTGGCATTGTTGCCAACGGACAATTAATATATGGACATGATGGTTTTGCTGGTGAATTAGGTCACACGATTATTATTCCAGATGGTCGTTTACATACAGGAACTGGTAAAAAAGGTTCTTTAGAAAGTTATGCTTCTGCAACAGGTGTTGCACAATCTGCAATGGAAATTTTAAAGACAACAGATCGTCCAAGTATACTAAGAGAAATTCCTATCGAAAAAATCACCTCTAAAGATGTTTTCGAAGCTGCACAAAAAGATGATGAAGTTGCTAAAGAGGTTTTTGAATTCACTGGAAAAATTTTAGGAATGTCTTTGGCTAATTTTGTAATGTTCTCTAGCCCTGAAGCAATTATCTTATTTGGTGGTTTGACAAAAGCCGGGGATTTGATTTTGAAGCCAACTAGAGCACATATGGAAGCCAATGTGATTGAGATATTTGAAAATAAAGTGAAAATATTATTAAGTCATTTAAAAGAATCTGACGCCGCCATTCTTGGCGCTTCCGCCCTTATGTGGGATTAGAAGAAACACTAAGGTTTCTTCTAATCCAAAAATAAAACTAGGTTTTATTTTTGGGCTTAAGAACTTCAAAAGAATTAAAATAGATTTAGAATAAATCATCAAATAAATATAATTATAAAAACAAAGTCCTTCATGCGAAGGACTTTGTTTTTATGATATCAAGTAATTATTTATTCAATGCTAATTCTTCTTCCCATTTAGCTCTTCCCCATCCTGGTATAACATGCTTCTCTGAATGATAAGAAGATCTCACCAATGGGCCACTCTCTACATAATCAAATCCTAATTCATACCCAATGGCTTTTAATTCTTTAAATTCATCAGGGTGAACAAAACGTTGAACAGGTAAATGCTTTTTAGTAGGTTGTAAATATTGTCCCAGAGTGATCACATCACATCCAACACCTACTAAATCTTTCATGGTCTGAATCACTTCTTCTTTTTCTTCTCCAATACCTAACATCAAACCTGTTTTGGTTCTCATGCCTCCTTTTTTCAAAGTTTCTAATACTTCTAAACTTCTTCTATACTTTGCCTGAACTCTTACTCTTTTGGTATTACGCTCAACTGTTTCCATATTATGGCTAACCACTTCTGGGGCAGCATCTATGATTCTTTGAATTTGATCTTGTATTCCTCTAAAATCAGGAATCAAGGTTTCTAATGTAGTTTCTGGACTTAAACTTTTGATAGCTTTTATGGTATTATACCAAATGGTAGAACCTCCATCTGGTAATTCATCTCTATCTACACTAGTTAATACAGCGTGTTTTACTTTCATTAAAAAAACCGCTTCTGCTACTCTTTGTGGCTCATCCCATTCAACAGGCTTTGGTCTTCCTGTAGCCACTGCACAAAACTGACAACTTCTTGTACATATATTCCCCAGTATCATAAATGTAGCAGTACCCTCTCCCCAACACTCCCCCATATTAGGGCAATTTCCACTTTCACAAATGGTATGTAATTTATGTGTGTCTACTAAACTTCTAACATGCTTGTAACTCTCTCCAATAGGTAATTTAACTCTTAACCAATCGGGCTTCTTTATTCTAGTATCTTGTTCTTTAGGAACTACTGGTAATTCTTGCATATTTGCTTCTCAATTAACACTGCAAAAATACATGACTTAAGGGGAATAAAATCGTAAATTTGTATAAATCGTACATCAAAATCATTCAAACATGACTGCTACAGTAACTTACGAATCTAACTTAAGAACCACTTGTTTACACTTACAAAGTGGTAGCGTTTTTGAAACAGATGCTCCAACCGATAATAAAGGTAAGGGGGAACGCTTTTCTCCAACAGATTTAATTGCTACTGGATTAGGCGCTTGTTTAATTACCACAATGGGTATCAAGGCAGAAAGCATGAACATTCAACTAGATGGGGCAAAGGTGGAAGTGACCAAAGTCATGGTTTCAGATCCAAGAAGAATTGGTAAGATCATCGTTCACGCAACCTTACCTGCATTAAACTTAGATGAAAAAACCATCGAGATTTTAGAACGTGTTGGAAGAACTTGTCCAGTGGAAAGAAGTTTACACCCAGATGTGGAATTGGATATTCAATTTAAGTGGTTATAGACTACACCACTTTAAGTTGTTGTAGTTTTTGAACAAGCTTACTTACAGGTAATCCCATTACATTGTAAAAATCACCTTGTATAGATTCAATACCAATTACACCAATCCATTCTTGTATGGCATAAGCTCCTGCTTTATCAAAAGGCTTGTATTGATCTACATAAAATCGAATCTGCTCCTCCGTTAAATCATGAAATTTTACTTGAGTAGTTTGACTAAACTGATGCAACTCTCCTTTATAATATATAGCTACCCCTGTAATGACTTCATGTAAATTTCCAGATAGTTTTTCTAAACTTTTTATTGCATCAGCAGTATCTAAAGGCTTCCCTAAGATCTCGTCATTCAATAAAACAATAGTATCTGCCGCAATGATACAAGTATCTTTTTGTGATACCTTTTCTTTTATGGCCAATGCTTTGTTTGCAGCTATATATTCAGGTACTAAATGCTTAGATAAATCGGATGGATAGTTTTCTTCAATATCCGCCACAACTACTTCAAAAGAAATCTCCGCCCATTCCAATAACATTTTTCTTCTTGGTGATTGGGAAGCTAAAATAATGGCACTCATGTTTATTAGAATAAAAAGTAGAAAAATGACATAGACAAGATACCGGCCAACATCGCTACTTTAATCCAAAAACTTAAAGCAGTAAAATCATTACTTGTAAATGACTTTGGTAATTTAATTAATACCCAAGTTAAAGGTGCCAAAATAAAAACCAAACAATACAAAACGCTTGGCCACCACCCAAATGGCAATACATACAATTGAATAATTGCTAATGTAATGACTACTACCATCAACCAAACTGCTACATATACTTTTGTGGGCATCAATCCCCATACAATAGGCAAAGTTTTACAACCAAACTTCTCATCCCCTTCAATATCTTCCATATCTTTCAATGCTTCTCTCACCAATGTTAAAATAAATGCGAAAGCAGCGTATAGTAACATTAATTTAAAAAATCTTAAATGAGCAGTTGAATGAACTGCAGGATGTAACAATTCAGAGATGGTAAATTTAGAAAAATAAACCACTGCAATAGACCAAGCAGTTAATACAGCAATGACCACATTACCTACTAAAAAATCTTTTTTAAAATTGGTGGAGTAAAACCATAAGAACAAAATGGTGGCTAAATTGGCTAAATGAATATGCCAATAATCTTTAAATGAAAAAGCAATGGTAGATAAATAAATGCCTACTAAACTAAAAATCATATGCCAGAAAATCACCCATCTTCTGCTAATATGTTCCCCCACTACTACTTTTCTCGGTTTGTTTACCTGATCAATATTTACATCAAAATAATCATTAATGATATATCCAGCAGCAGCTATAAACACATAGGTAAGCAGAATTATATAAAAAGAAGCGTCTGCCGAGTTGCCAACTTCTGGAAATAAGGGCTTATATATGCAAAAATGAAAAAGTAATTCGGCCAATACTATAAAAAGTAAATTAGGCCATCTAACTAATTTCAGAAAATATACAAGTACTTTCAAAATGGGTAATTTAAAATTAAGTAGCTCTGATATGATCCACTAAATCCCAGTGATCATTTTGCTTTAATGTCTTTTCGATAACTTCTCTAGCACAACCCTCCCCGCCTTTTGCAATAGCTTTGTATTGAGAAATAGATTTAATCTCATTCACCGCATCTGCAGGACAAGAAGCGATACCCACTAGCTTCATCGCTTCATAATCGGGCATATCATCACCCATATATAAAATATTCGCTAATTCAATTTTATTCAAGATAGCTAGCTCTTTTAACAACTCAGCTTTATCTGAAACTTTCATGTATACCTCCTCCACACCCAATCTATTCAATCTTTCTTTTACTTCTTCTGAGTTTCCTCCAGAGATAACCCAAATCTTATACCCTTTTTTAATAGCTAATTGGATAGCATATCCATCTTTAATATTCATGGTTCTAGCCATCAACCCACCTGGCATTACCAATAAAGTGCCATTGGTTAAAACACCATCTACATCAAAAACGAAACATTGAATATGTTTGAAAGCTGCTAACACTTTGAAAGATTTATTTAAAAATACACTATTTCTGATTATCTCTCCACTCGTATACCCATGCACTTTGAATCATTTCAAGATGACCTTCATTAGATTCTTCTTTCTTTCCTTCAAAATGAGGCAAACTCAATACCCACTCCAATAAATCTGTAAATCTGACTCTATATATTTTTGACTCAGTAAAATCGTCGCCAAACTTTTCATATAATTTTTGTGCGATATCCTCGTGATCATTCCAATGAATGGGTGGTTCAAATTGACTCATAATGTTTGCTTTTATTATTCTCCTAAAAATTGTGTTTGATCTGGTAAAGTAATTTCTATTTCACCAGTTCCTGTTTGTAATTCACATTGACATCCTAATCTTGATTCAATTCTTGGACTAACTGCTCTATCAATAAAGTCTTCTTCTTTATCGGATAATTCAGCTAAATGCTCCATTCCTTTATTTACATATAAATGACAAGTACTGCATGCACAAACCGCACCACAATTATGATGTAATTCTATGCCATTGTCTAACATTACTTCCAACAAACTTTGGTCTGCTTCAATATTTTCTAAAGTGACAGGCGTCAAACCCTTTTGCTCAAAATTTACTTTAATAGAGTACATAATCTTATGCTAAAATTTTGTGCGAATTTAGCCCTAACTTATTGAATGGTATTACTCTTGTGTCATTTTTTACTTGCGAAATACAAAAAAACTCTCAACAGACTATATCTGCACCTATCTTTGCACCAAAATTGGGAAAATGGCAAAGCAAGGATTTTCAGAGAGATTGTATTTAAAGTATTTAAGAACTAAATTTAAAACATTAGCCATCCTATCTCCCCAAAAAGCTGCCGAAATTGCTTTTGATTTATTTTGCACCCCTTACCCTAAATACAGAAAGACCAAAGCACCTGCCATATTTCACCAAGGACAAAAAATAAGTTTGACATTGGAGGATGGTATTGAAATCAAAGGTTTTGAATGGCAACCAACCCATCCCAATGGCAAGACAGTACTGATTGCGCACGGCTATGCGAGTTTTTTTTACAAATTTGAACAGTATATCCAACCCTTGTTAAAAGAAGGTTTCAGGGTGATTGGATTTGATGCTCCCGGACATGGCAGAAGCAAGGGGAAGTACATTAATGTAGTGATATATAGAGATGCACTTTATGCAATTATGAAAACATATGGCCCTGTGGACCACTTTATTGGACATTCTTTAGGCGGATTAACCCTTTCAATGATTGCAGAGAACATCGAAGCCCCTGAAACACATAAATTTGTATTAATCGCCCCCGCTACCAAAACCACGACCACTTTTGAAGGCTTTTTTAACTTAATGAGGTTTTCTCCTGAACTTAAAAAGGCCTATAATGAGCTGGTAGAATCTAAAGCGGGTAAGCCTATTAGCTATTTTGAGGCAGATAGAGCGATCACTCATTTTAAAGGAAAAGTACTATGGGTGCACGACCAAGATGACCCAGTTTGCCCATATAAAGATTTGGAAAATTTTAAAAATAATGATCCCGAAAATACTATATTCTTGATTACCAATGACTTAGGTCATAATAAAATATATAAAACGCAGGCTGTAATTGACAAAATTGTCTCATTTTTAGCCTCTTAGGCGGGCATCATTTTTATTTTTTGATTGAATACTATAATATTGCACCCATGTCAAAGAACTTATTAATAGTGGAGTCTCCTGCAAAAGCAAAGACCATTGAGAAGATTTTAGGGGAAGAATTTGAGGTAAGAAGTTGCTATGGCCATATCCGTGATTTGGAGAAAAGCGACATGGGCATCGACATGAAAAACAAGTTTTTGCCAAGATATACCGTCCCAGCAGAGAAGGAAAAAGTGGTGAAGGAATTAAAATCAATGACCAAAAAGGCGAAAGAAGTTTGGTTGGCATCGGATGAGGACCGTGAAGGAGAAAGTATAAGTTGGCATTTAGCGGAAGTTTTGGGTTTGGATCCTAAAAAAACCAAGCGAATTGTATTTCATGAAATCACCGCACCTGCTATTAAAAAAGCAGTTGACAATCCAAGATTAATCAATATGGATTTGGTGGATGCACAACAAGCAAGAAGAATATTAGATAGAATTGTGGGTTTTGAACTAAGCCCAGTTTTATGGAGGAAGATTGGAATGCAAAAAAGCTTGAGTGCTGGTAGAGTTCAAAGTGTTGCAGTAAGATTAATTGCAGAAAGAGAAAGAGAAATCAATCAATTTATTCCGGAAAGTGTATTCAAAGTATCTGCTATATTTTCTGCACTAGATATTAATAAGAAAAAAGTTAAGTTCAAGGCAGAAGGTCCGCAAAAATTAAGTACCGCTGGAGCTGCCGAAGCTTTTTTGAATTCATGCAAATCTGCTAGCTACACTGTGAAAGATATTGCTGTAAAAGACGGCAAACGCACGCCATCAGCGCCTTTCACTACATCTACTTTACAACAAGAAGCTTCTAGAAAATTAGGTTATAGTGTAAGTAAGACCATGTTGATTGCTCAAAAATTATATGAGAGTGGTAAAATCACTTACATGAGAACGGATAGCATTAGTTTAAGTGAAACAGCTATTGATGCTATTAAAAAAGAGATTGAATCAAGTTTTGGAAAAAAGTATTATCAACCAAGGAAATTCAAAAATAAAAACGAAAGTGCGCAAGAAGCACACGAAGCGATTCGCCCTACTTATATGAACGAAAGCAAGGTGGATGATGCAGATACGAATAGATTGTATGAATTAATTTGGAAGCGAACCATTGCTTCACAAATGAGTGATGCACAGTTTGAAAAAACAACTGCAAAAATTGAAATTTCAACCAATAAAGAAACCCTAACTGCAAGTGGTGAAGTAATGAAATTTGATGGTTTCTTAAAAGTATATTTAGAAGGCAAAGACGATGATGATATAGAAGACGAAAATGCTGAATCAGATGGAGAAGCATTATTACCTCCATTGTCAAAAGGCCAGGAATTAGATTTTGTAAGCATGACTGGTCTTGAGAGATTTAGTCGTCCTGCATCAAGATATACTGAAGCAAGTTTAGTAAAAAAATTAGAGGAATTAGGCATTGGACGCCCTTCTACTTACGCTCCTACCATTACTACAATTATGAAGCGTAATTATGTAGAAAAAAGAGAAAAAGAAGGGATTAAGAGAAATTATCAGATTCTACAATTGAATAATAAGGATGAGATTAAAACAGAAACAGCTTCTGAAATTACAGGTGCTGAAAAAAATAAATTATCTCCAACCGATTTAGGTTTAGTAGTAACTGACTTTTTAAAACAACATTTTGAAAAAGTGATGGATTTTGGCTTTACTGCTAAAATTGAGGGGGAATTTGATGAAATTGCAGCTGGGAAATTAAAGTATAGTAAAATGTTGGAAGACTTTTATAAGCCATTCCATGAAACCATTGATCATACTTTAGAAACCGCTGAGAGAGCCAAAGGTGAAAGAGAATTAGGTACAGATCCGGTTACAGGTAAAAATGTAATTGCTAGAATGGGCAGATATGGCCCAATGGTTCAAATTGGCCATCAAGATGATGAAGAAAAACCAAAATTCGCCAAACTAAAGGCTTCACAGAGTATTGAGACCATCAGTTTTGAAGAAGCGATGGAATTATTCAAGTTACCTAGAACCTTGGGCGAGTTTGAGGGATCGGAAGTGACAGTGAATATTGGTCGTTTTGGCCCCTATGCTGCTCATGACAAGAAGTTCTACTCTTTGAACAAGGAAATGGACCCTTATACAGTAATGCTGGATGAATTGGCTCCTATGATTGCGGAAAAGCGTAAGGCAAAAGACGAAAGAACCATCAAGGTATTCGAAAAAGAGAAAATACAATTATTAAGAGGTCCTTATGGTCCTTATATCAAACAGGGATTGCGCAATTATAAATTAACCAAGGAGCAACAAGAAAAGGTAGAGACCTTAACCATCGAGGAAGTAAAAGAGATCATCGAGGAATTAAAGAAAAATCCTCCTCGCAAAACCGCCCGAAAAAAGAAAGCTTAACTCAAATAAAAAAGGATATCAATGTTGATATCCTTTTTTTATAATCATTTATAATTTTAAGCAACTGAGGGCTTGCTCATTTGTTTTACAAAGTTGAAATGCGCTTTAATCGCACTTAAAACTGTTGGGTATTCAATATAATTTAATTTAAAATCTTCACAAGCCTGTTTTACAATCTTGCTAATGGCAGGATAATGAACGTGAGAAATCTTAGGAAATAGATGGTGCTCAATTTGGAAGTTCAACCCTCCTACTAACCAGCTAACCAATTTATTCTTTGTTGCAAAATTAGCTGTAGTTTGAATTTGATGAGCCGCAAACTCATCTGGCATTTTATTGTCCGGCTGAGTAGCAATTGGAAATTCTGTATCCTCTACAGTATGCGCTAGTTGGAAAACAATACTCAAAACAAATCCTGCAAACATAGTTGCAATCAAGAAACCAACCAACCAACTCACCCATCCTACCATATATATGGGTAATACCACAAAGGCAACAACATGGTAAATTTTTACAGACCAAAATTCAATATGCTCGGCCCAAGACATACTCTTAAAACTAATATTGCCTATTTTCTTGGAGAAATATTTTTTGTAATCAGCAAAGAAAATCCAGAATATATATAACAACATATACAAGAACCAAAAATAGATATGTTGAAAACGATGCATTGAATAATACTTTTGAGTAGGTGCCATTCTCATGAATACGCCCACTTCTATATCATCATCTACTCCATCAATATTGGTATACGTATGATGTATGGTTACATGTTTCATGCCCCACATAAAACGACTAGCCCCTAATACGCTAATGGATGAAGATGCCAGGTTATTTAACCAAGCATATTTGCTAAAACTTCCATGACTTCCGTCATGCATCACATTAAACCCAATAGCCGCAATTAAACCGCCAAAAACAACACATTCTAGTATAGCAAAAAATGTACTAGGTGTGTAAAAGACTAAGTGGATGTAGGTAACAACCAGTAAGCTAACCAACAATATGGCTTTAGAAAATAACTTAAAGTTGCCAGTAGCCTTAATTTGATTTTGTTCTAAATACTCATTAACGCGGCGCTTTAATTCTGCATGTAATGATTTTGTACTAGAAGGAAATTTTGGAGTAGCGAAAACTTGTTGTTGCATTTGATATAGATATTATCCAAATATAACCAATAAACAACATTTTTGGAGGTAA
This sequence comes from Chitinophagaceae bacterium, assembly GCA_017856545.1. GTDB lineage: Bacteria > Bacteroidota > Bacteroidia > Chitinophagales > Chitinophagaceae > Sediminibacterium. The sequence goes on along the minus strand of JAFMEV010000004.1, from coordinate 16,412 downwards.
AATGGTCAATTATTTGCCTAACGAATAGTTATTATTTTTATTATGTAAACTATTGTTAAATATATCCACAGGTAGGGATAAATAAACAATGTACATATGACTTTTTTTGCGTTGATTTGAATATGCAAAAGACTGCCGAAGAAATACAAGCATTGTTTAAATTAATCGATGACCCTGATGAAGAAGTCTATTCAACCATTTCAAATAGAATCTTGCATTATGGCAGCCCAATCATTCCAGATTTAGAACATCTATGGGAATCCACCTTAGACGAAGTGAGTTTGGAGCGTATAGAGATGATGATCTATCAATTGCGATTGCAAGATCTAAAAGAAGCCCTTATTGCATGGAAATCAAAAGAAGCACCTTCTCTCTTTGAAGGGGCTTTGTTAGTTACCAAATTTCATTATCCCGAAATGAATTTGGATAACCTTAGAAATCAATTAGAAAAAATTAGACGAAATATCTGGTTAGAATTAAACAACTATTTGACGCCACTAGAACAAGCCAATGTACTTAGAAATATTTTGTTTAGTTATTACCAAATAAAAGGAGCAGAAGTAAATTACGAAAAGCCAGAAGCATTTTTGATTGCTGCACCATTACTATCCAAAAATGGAAATGCTTTTTCTAATGCAATCTTATATGCTGAATTATGTCAACAATTAGACATTTTAGCAGATTTTATCAATATACCCAAGCAATGTATTATTGCATTCTATACCATGGATTGGGACCCCGATGCGATTGTTCCCAACCCTCAAGAATTTATTCAATTTTATATAGAAGGAACCACTGGAAATGCATTTTCTCAAAAAGATTTGGATCAATACTTTCAACGCTCCAATATTGAACCTAAAAACAGTTATTATAAGCCTTTAAGCAACCAAAGAATTATCAAAAAATTATTTCAAGAATTCTCTAAATGTTTTACTAGCCCAACCTTACAATACAAGCAAAAAGACTTGAATGATTTAGCTAATTTATTAGATGATTAATATTGATCAATACCCAAATATATCACAGTCCAATTGGTGCAATGCTCATTAGCGCAAATGAACTAAGTATTTGCAGCATAGCATTTGTAGAAGCGCAAGATAGCTTGAACATTGAACTCACTGAAGCCTCCCCTGTAATTCACCAATGCATTGATGAATTGATTGAATATTTCAGTGGACAGAGAACCTCTTTTACCGTTCCCATTCACCAAGAAGGAACAGCATTTCAACAAAAAGTGTGGAAAGAATTATATGAAGTACCATTTGGTAAAACATTGAGTTATGGAGAATTGGCAAAAAAACTAGGTGATCCAAAATGTGTTAGAGCTGCAGCAGCGGCTAATGGAAAAAATAAAATTGCAATTCTAATTCCTTGTCATAGAATTATTGGGGCGGATCAATCATTGGTGGGATATGCCTGGGGCAAATACAGAAAAAAGTGGTTATTACAACACGAATTTAGGCTAGCACTTGGTGTTCAAACCTTATTTTAACCCTTTTAAAATAGAACCATTAAATCCAAAGGGCAATAAATCGGAAGCTGATTTAAAAACCATCACTTCGCCTTCTAAGCCTGCTAAAATAACTCTAATGGGTGCTTGATATCTATTCTCGAAATCCAAGATAGATTGTCTGCACATACCGCAAGGCGACAATGGTTCAATAGAAGCCTTCCCCACTGCATCGTAACTCACTGCCAAAGAAATAATAGTTGCTTGACTGAATTGACTTCCTATGCTATTTAAAAGCGCACGCTCTGCACATATACCAACAGGATAACTCGCGCTTTCTTGATTTGAGCCAAGAATAATCTCGCCAGTGTTTAATCTTGCTGCTGCCCCCACTTTAAAATTAGAATATGGTGCAAAAGCAGTGGCTGTTGCTTTTCTCGCAGCTTCCAACAAATCAATATCCTCCTTTGCTAAAGCACTTGCATTTTGAAAAGACTCATATTCGAATTCAAATTTTTTAAGCATCTTATTTGATTAAATTAAATATTCTATTCCATCGAATGGACTTATCGTAACTAAACCAAATAATACCAGCTTTCCCAACGATATGAGTTTCTGGTACAAATCCCCAGAATCTGCTGTCCTGACTTCTATGTCGATTATCTCCCATCATCCAATAGTAATCTTGTTGAATGGTATAAGTAGTCGCCGCTTTACCATTCAAGATATACTGCCCATTCACTTTTTCTAAAGTATTGTTTTCATAAGCAGTAATCAATCTTCTGTATATTTCAATTGTGGCATCATTCAGTGCTACCTGATCGCCTTTTTTAGGAATACGAATAGGGCCATAATGATCAATCGTCCATGGAGCATGCACTACATCATTGGGAAATGTGTAGCCAATATTTTGATCCGCAAATAATTGAACAGAAATAACATGGGGCAATCTTCTAACACTTTCCGCAGCTTTTGCTGTCATGTTTATTCTATAAGTATTAGCAACGCCCTCAACAAAACTAAAATCAGCAGATTCCTCAGTAGTACTAATACCTAAAGTATCATTGATAAATTCTTCTGTAAAATTTTGACCATTGGTTGTGACAATATATTCATTTTGAGCAGCTGATGTAACTACTGCAGGTGCTTGATTGATCCACAATACCCCATTTTTGATTTCTAACAAATCACCAGGTATTGCCACACATCTTTTGATATAATTATCTGTCTTATCCATTGGATGCACCAAAATGGGATAATCAGCTTTAAGTTTTTCTCTATCCCCATTATACTGAGCACTTCTTAAAACATCATAATATGGAATCTTACTCCCAAATTCAGGTAAATTGATAATGGTATCCCCCGCCGGAAAATTAAACACTACAATATCATTTCTTTTGATTTTTCTGATGGCTGGAAGTCTCTGATAATCCAATTGAATTAACTTAGTATAAGAAGGTGTAGTGATAGACCCAGGCATAGTATTGTGTACAAAAGGCAAAGACAATGGAGTTTGTGGAATTCGCGCACCATAAGTGATCTTATCTACAAATAAGAAATCATTCACCAATAATGTTTTCTCCATACTTTCTGAAGGAATCACATATGCTTCAAAAATAAATGTTCTAATCAAAGTTGCTGCTACTACTGCAAAAACAGCTGCATCTATCCATTCTCTTGCACCTGACTTATGATAATGTGCTAATGCTTTTTCACCATGCCAAACACCCTTGTCAGTGAATCCCAAATATGGTAAATAAATAAATGGAACTAACACTGTTAAGGTGTGATCTAATAAACTTACTCTTTTAAAATGCATCACAAAAATGATACTAATCCATAATGTAACAAATTGTCCTAATACAGGAATTAACTGAATCCAAAACCAAAATTTTGGAATACCACAAAGTTTGACTACCTCCCAAGTATTGTAAATAGGAATAATGGCTTTATTAGCAGGCACCCCAGCTTTTTTTAACATAGCATACATACCTAAATGCCATCCCAACCAATATAAAATAAACAAGATCATTCCCATAAAGCTTTGATTAATATGTTATAACAAAAATATCCCTTTGTAAGGGATATTTGTATAAAAGATAGTTAATTATGTCATCTTATCCTTAAAAGGCTAAAATCAAGGATTATCTGCCTACTACTTCCTTCACTAGCTTGACAGTTCTTGTAACATCGGGAATAGCCAATGCAGTCAAATTTGGAGCATAGTGCATGGGCGCATCCGCACTACAGATTCTTCGAATGGGTGCATCTAGATAATCAAAACCTTCTTTTTGGATTCTATAGGTGATTTCAGAAGATACAGATGCAAATGGCCATTGTTCTTCAACAATCACTAAACGATTTGTTTTCTTTACACTTTCTAAAATAGTTTCCCAGTCCAAAGGTCTGATGGTTCTTAAATCAATTACTTCGGCACTAATGCCTTCTTTCTCTAATTCAGCTGCAGCACCTAATGCTACTTTCATCATTTTATTGAAAGAAACAATGGTAACATCAGTACCATGTTTTTTAATATCTGCCTTCCCTAATGGGATATAATATTCTTCTTCAGGAACATCAGACTTATCTCCATACATCACTTCACTTTCCAAAAACATGATTGGATCTTCTTCGTAGCGAATGGCTTGTTTTAATAAACCTTTTGCATCATACCCATTGGATGGAGATACTACTTTCAAGCCTGGAATATTTGCTAAAAAACTTTCAAATGCAGTAGAGTGTTGTGCCCCTAATTGACCAGCACTTCCATTGGGACCTCTCATCACAATTGGACATCCAATTTGACCACCACTCATTGCCAACATTTTACTAGCCGTATTCAAGATCTGATCCAATGGCAAAACAGCAAAATTCCATGTCATGAATTCAACGATTGGTCTTAAACCATTTTGAGCCGCACCTACAGCTACCGCAGCAAAACCCAATTCTGATATAGGGGTGTCAATAATTCTTTTTGGACCAAACTCAGCCAACATACCTTGACTTACCTTGTAAGCCCCATTGTATTCAGCTACTTCTTCTCCCATCAAAAGCACACGTTCGTCTCTTCTCATTTCTTCATTCATGGCTTCACGAAGGGCTTCTCTAAAGGCTATAGATCGCATGGATATTCCAGTTTTAATTTGAGTAGCAAAAATAGTATTTTATAGAGGAAAAAAGTCCAGTTAGGGGCAAAAAAAATCCCTTCCCGAAAATCGGGAAGGGATTCGTAAGATAGTTGGGACTAACCCATCCTAGATATCTTACAATATATTATATGCAAAACTTACATAGTATAATCCACCAATTGCAGGATTACCAAATGCAGTTCTGTAATAATGGTTCATGATATTTGTACCACCTACTTTCACCATAGATTTGATTTTTGGTACTTTGTAAGTTAATACAGCATCAAGTGTATTGAATGAAGAAACTTTACCTACACCAAATGTACCTTCATATATAAATCCATCTTGGTAATGGAAAGTAGCGCCAAATCCTAATCTGTCTTTTAACAAGAAACCGCTATTGTTTAAACCTACATTCACTCTCATTTTTGGAGTATTGAAGTAAGAAATAAATCCATTAGGTAAATTGCCAATTTCATCAGAAGAAACACTAGCACTTGCTGTGAAATTACGAGGTAAAATGTAATCTAAAGACAAACCCCAACCTGAGCTAGATACATTCACATCAGCATTCGTTGAAATACTATATGCTGTACGCTTATTTGCATCTAATAAGTCGAAAATAGTTTGTTGTGCAGTTCTAGATTGAAGAACCGTTACACTTGTGATGAAGTTTTTATAATTACCTGCGTAAGCATAAAAATCAACCATTAATTTCTTTGCAACTAATGCCTTGTAACCAATTTCATAAGTACTTAAAGATTCTGGTTTAAATTCTCCAAAAACTTGTTCTTTCAATAAACCTGGATTTGGAGCACCTCTCAATACTGAAGCACCAAATGCTTGAACACTAGCTAATGAATATGCAGGGTTGTTGATGAAACCATTGAATGTTCTTAATTCTCTCAAACCTCCCATTAATCTTGTACCACCACCAACTGCTAAGTTGATCCATTGGTTTTGAGTTGTTGGGAAACGGTAAGCTGTTTGATAAGAAAAACGTAAATTTTGGTCTTCAGCTAATTTCACCACCATTGTAAATCTTGGTGTAAAACGACCTTCAAAGTTTTGGTTTTTATCATATCTACCAGAAACTGAGAACTTGATGAAATCATCTAAGAAACGCTTAGACAATTGTGCATAAGCACCATTTTCCATGATAGAAATTTTACCTGCTGTATCAGCAAATAAAGTTCCTTTAGAATCTAACCAATATTGTCTGTGACTTGCACCTACAATGAAGTCTGCATTGTATTTATCTAAACCTAATTTATTTGTTAAGTTGTATTGACCTTCTGCAACATACAAAGATGTTCTATCTAAGAACAATGCACCACCTTTAGAAATCGGCGTGCTTACAATTGACTTCCATCTTGGATCCTGTGTAATATTACCAGTTGGGCGACCAGCATCTGCTTGTGTTCTTGCAGCAGCATGTGCAGCTAAGTTATCCAATCCAGCATCTCTAGCAGCTGTAAATGCACCAGCATAAGTAGGATACCAAGTACTACTTGATTTCCAAGCCTCGTTAAAATAACGAGAAGCAATTGTAGCGTTAAATGAGTTTCCAGAGTTTTCTAAAGTTGTATAGGCTCTAATAAACCAATCTTTTGCTTTTAATTCAAACTTAAACTGACTCATTTTTAAGTCTTGTAAAGAATAACGGTCACTACCTGTATATACAGTGTTACCTTGTCCAGTATAACCACTAATTGATGCTTCTACATCATCATTGATTTTATAGTGAACAGCACCTGTTAATTTTATGTTTTTAGTAGTAGGATTGATTACATCAATTTCATTGTAACCAGTTCTACTAACATTTACACCAGAAAAATATCCTTTTGCATTACCATATAAAATTGGAGCAAATGGAGCTAATGCTGCGTTTTGAGAACCTAAGAAAGCAGCATATCTAGATAAAGAATTAAATGATGCAGTTGCGCCATATAATTGATTGAAAGCACCAGTAGCAAAAGCACCAGCTTGAGCACCATAAACAGGAGCAAAAGATGATGTTAACTGACCAATGATACCCGCTCTCACACCATCAAATACACCAGATAAAGATGAAGTTGTTTCATCACCATAAATGTTCACACCATCATAGTTAGGATCATGGTATCTTGTACCTCCAATCGCTTCCCCATTTTGTGTACCAGTTGTTCTTGAATAGTTTTGCGTATTATTTGCTAACCAGTCTTGTGCTTCCATGTATTGAAAACCAATCTTATAAGCTAAACGGTTGCCTACTTTTTGAGCAAATCTAACCGCATAGTCTTGATAACCAGACTGTGGTCTTTGATAATTGTCTACATCCTTAACACCTTGCTTCACTTGGAAACTTAAACCTTGGTATTTGAAAGGATTTTTAGAGTTGATTAAAACCGTACCATTCATACCACCAGCACCATATAAAGCTGAAGATGCACCTGGTAATAATTCGATATTATCTACGTCTAATTCGGTTAAACCAATTACACTACCTACTGAGAAGTTTAAACCTGGAGCTTGGTTATCCATACCGTCAATCAATTGATTTAAACGAGTATTACCAGAACCATTAAAACCTCTTGTTGAAATACTTTTAAAAGTCAAACTTGCAGCAACTACATCCACTCCTTTTAAGTTTGCAAGGAGATCATAATAGTTTGTTGCTGGTGCTGACTTAATTGCATTCGTATTGATTCTTTCGATGGTTACTGGAGATTCTAAAATTCTCTCAGAAACTCTTGATGCAGCTACCACCACCTCAGAACCCAATACAAAACTAGGTTTAAGGTTTACTGTTATGTTTGAAAAATCAGTTACATTAACTTCTTTGCTTTCAAAGCCTACTGAAGAAAAAACCAATGTAAATGGCGGTTTTACAGAAACAGGCAAGGTAAAAGTACCTTTATCACTTGTGTAAGTACCATTAGAAGATCCTTTTAAGGATACAGTTACAGCGGTTAAAGTTTCAGCATTCGTTGAATTTTTAACAGTACCTTTTACAGTACCCGCAGTTTGGGCAATTGCGCTAACAGCTACGAAGGTAGCCATGCAAAAAAGACCAAAATGTCTTAAAAATTTGCTCATAAATAATTGTTTTTAAATTGAATTGTACTACAAAATAGCAAATTGTGACCACTTTAGAAAAAATTATAGAATATAATGTTAAAATTATAATTTAGCAGTATGATAAAGCAGCCCTTTCCCCGTCAAATAAATGAGTATCACGGCAAGGTTAGAGACGTATATTACATTGATAATGAATTACTTGTGATGATTGCCAGTGATCGGATTTCCGCTTTTGATGTGATTCTCCCCAGGCCTATCCCATTTAAAGGGCAGGTCTTGAACCAAATAGCTGCTTATATGCTCAAAGCCACCGAGGATATCTGCCCAAATTGGCTTTTAAGTACCCCAGCGCCCAATGCCGCGATAGGTAAAAAATGTACCCCTTTTAAGATTGAAATGGTGGTGAGAGGAAATTTAGTGGGTCATGCATGGAGAACCTATCAAGCCGGAGGTAGAACCTTATGTGGAGTAAACCTACCCGATGGGCTTCAAGAAAATGATTTTTTCCCTACCCCAATCATTACCCCTTCAACCAAGGCAAGTGAGGGACATGATGAAGATATTTCCAAAGAAGAAATCATCGCACAAGGATTGGCTTCAGCAACAGATTGGGCCATTTTAGAAAAATATGCTTTGGCACTTTTTCAAAGAGGAAAAGAAATCGCAGCTAAAAGAGGTTTAATCTTAGTGGATACCAAATACGAGTTTGGCAAAATTGGAGATACTATTTATTTGATGGATGAAATTCATACGCCTGATTCTTCCAGATATTTTTATGCTGAGGGTTTTGAAGCAAGACAATCTACCAAATCAAAACAAAAGCAATTAAGCAAAGAGTTTGTTAGAGAATGGTTGATAGAAAATAATTTTATGGGAAAAGAAGGTCAAACAGTTCCAGAAATGAAAGATGAATGGATAGTGACCATTTCAAAAAGATATATTGAACTATATGAACAGGTTATTGGGGAGTCATTCAAGCCTGACCAAAAAACAGACGAACAAACCTATGATTTGATATGTGAAGCATTAAAAAAAATGGGTGTTGAATAAATAAAAAAGTCTCGAAAATACATCGAGACTTTTTTTATGATTATTTCACTTCAATATCAATTCCCAATTTGGGTCTAAGTCTTTGTTTACTTTTATTAAATACTTGTATCCCTTTCTTCTCTCCTTTTCTTAATGCTTCTTGTTGTTCTAATGGCAAGTGATATACTTCTTGACAGGCTGTAGTACAACATCCATCAAATATTTTAGCACATTCCTCGCATTGAATAAACAATAAATGACAAGCATCATTTTTGCAGTTGGTATGGGTATCTGCAGGTTTCCCACATTGATGACAAGTAGCAATAATATCTTCAGTGATACTTTCTCCTAAACGATCATCAAAGACAAAATTCTTTCCTTTGAATTTACTTTCCAACCCTGCTTCTTTTATTTTATTGGCATAATGAATAATGCCCCCTTCTAAATGAAAAACATTTTTAAAACCCTGGTGTAACATATAAGCACTAGCTTTTTCACATCGAATACCACCTGTGCAATACATGATAATATTTTTATCTTTTTGATCCTTCATCATATCTGCAGCCATAGGCAATTGCTCTCTAAAAGTATCAGAAGGTATTTCAATTGCATTTTCAAAATGACCAACTTCGAATTCGTAATGATTTCTCATATCAATGACCACGGTATCAGGAGATTCCAATAGTTGATTCATCTGCTGGGCATTCACATACTTCCCTTTGTTCTCCATACTAAAATGGGGATCTTCAATGCCATCGGCTACAATCTTATCTCTTACCTTAATCTTGAGCACCCAAAAACTTTTTCCGTTGTCATTCACTGCAATATTTAATCGCAAACCATTGAGTGGCTTATAAGAATACAAAAAATCTTTAAATACTTCGAAATGATGTGTAGGAACACTTATCTGCGCATTGATCCCTTCGGTGGCTACATAAATTCTACCAAAAACTTTCATAGCATTGAAAGCTCTGTACAATTCATCTCTAAAAGCTTGTGGATCTTGAATGGGAAAATATTGATAAAAACTGATGGTTGTTCTAGGAAAATCTTCCTCATACAACTTTTGTTTCAACTCTTGGTTGGAAACACGATTGTGTAGTACTGACATATATTAAATTTTTGTCCCAATTGCAGGTTGGGGAAATTCAACACAAAAATAAGTAAAATTTAAGCTTTCCTCAAATAAGATGCTGTCAATGAAGACATGCCTCCAAGTAAAAATCCAACCAATCCAGTAATTACAATCAATAAAACATAAGACCCGTTTAATGGTAAAATAGTAGCTACTTTGGAAGATAGTAAATGATTATTGGCCATGTCCATTCCGGTTGCTAAACCAGCCCAAATAGCACCTACTCCTAAAGCCCCTGTTAAAAAAGCAACCCATGGCTTTTGAGGAATGGCAATGGCAACAATAAAATTAGTTACCATAAAACTCCACCAAGGAAGTGCTCCATATAATCCAATGGCAAAACATGCCATAGAGGATAATAAAATAGAAACGGGTATTTTAAATGTATTATTTTTCATATTGAATCAATTTTATGCTTTACTAAATTGGATATGCCATTTAGTATGCTCGTTTGCTTTTAATTTTTCTTTTGGCAAGAATAATAATCTATAATATTTTCCTGCAGCCCATGTATCTATAAATGTATCATAGTAGATACTACCTGGATTACCACTTTGACCTCCAGGATATAATCCATATGCTTCAATCTCATCTGTTAAATGCACTACCATTCTCCAACTAGGTCCATGATTTTCTGTTGTAGCATTAATAATATTTTCACCGCCACCAATGGGTAAATTTAATCTACTCAAAGCATTGGTTTTGGTTAAATGCATTACTCTTGTCGCTTTAAAGGCCGCCCAGCTTAATTTATTTTCTTTTTCTAATGCTGTTAATCGCAATGTTGCTTTTTCAATGCCTACTAATACTTGATCTTTTAAAGTTTCTACTTTATTTTTTGTATGAATATTATCTGCAACAGAAAAATTACTATCCTTTAACATCTGCTCCACCAAAACATAAGATTCTGGTGTAGTTAAAGGAATGGGCGAACCAGATAATTCATCTTCCCAAACTGCATTTTCGACACTATCCCAAATGAGTTTAAATATAGTCATGCCTTCAGCATCGGGATGGTTGTATAAATCCCACTGATTCATTTTGTTCACCATGGTTTTTGCAGCAGCAGATAAAGATTCCATTTGAACAAACTTCATTAATGCCGGTCTTGCCATAGCAGCAAAAACATTGTAATTATTGGTTTGTAAAGCTTGCATATCCTCTGCAGTAATATTAGACATGGCAGCTAATTGCTTGTTCACACTAATGCCTCTATACAATGGGAATGAAGCTGCTGTACCTAAATAATAAGGATAGGTTGCCTCCACAGATTTTTGGTTAGCACTACTTACAAAACCTCTTTCCGGATTTTTAATAAATGGATTTTCTTCAAAGGGAATCATTCCTTGCCATGCATAACTGGTATCTTCTCCAGGCATGATAAAATCTCCTTGTCTATCCCATCTTGCAACAAAGTTTCCTTGTTGTTTAATAGCTATATCTCCTGTTTTAGTAGCCATCACAAAATTTTGACCTGGACATTTCCAAAGTGCAATAGCTTTTAAATAATCCTCCGTATTTTTTGCTCTATTTAATTGATAAAAGGTTTCTACTCCAGTAGATGCTTCATGTGCAGTCCATTTTACAGCCAAATTTCTACCCTTAGATTGTGGGTTTTGATAATGAGCATCATACATTGCAGGACCCCAATGCGTCATCGGTATTTCTTCAATCACATCTGCACTATCTTTTACTTTTATAATCTCTGTTCTTTTGGTAGTTGCTTTCCATGCTCCATTATACCAATATTCATTTTGTGTACTATCCTTAAACTTTAATTCATAATAATCCAAAACATCTCTACCCGCATTGGTTACCCCCCAAGCCAAACTATCGTTAAAGCCAATAATCACAGCAGGTGAACCAGGGAAACTTGCTCCATAAGTACTATGTGTTGGAGTGGTGATTTGTACCTCGTACCAAAGAGATGGAAGATTTAATCCTAAGTGAGGATCACTACATAAAATAGGTCTTCCAGACTTTGTTTTAGCACCAGATACCGCCCAGTTATTACTACCATTATTTTTATTTGGCGCCTCGGGAGCATCTGAAGCATTCGCTATAACAGCTGTAGAATCTTTTTTATGTAAATAGGCGAAGTCCGCATTCATTGGTACTGTTGGATGTAATGAAGCTTCAGCAAACTCTGTACCCTTTGGAATAATTGGATCTAATGAGTCTTGTTGGTTGGTATACAATTTGTCAAATAAATCATATCCCAAATAATCTCTTGTATTGGTTAATTGCAAGTCGGCTGAGGCAGATCTCCCTGTTAGATCATAAGACATGAACATCAAGAAAAGATAAGTTTTCTTTGCAGTCCAAGCCTCTGGTTGATAATTCATTAATTTATATTCAAATGGAAGATCTTCTGGAGACAACTGATTTAAATATGCATTCACACCAGCTGTGTATGCATCCACTGTTGCTTTCATGACTGGATTGGTTTCATTAATCATTCTTTCTGTTTGCTCTGCACCATACACCATCCCCAATCTTCTAAAAAATTTATCGATTGATAATTTATCTGCACCTGCGATCTCACTTAATCTTCCTGCCGCAACCCTTGTTTGAAAATCCATTTGCCATAATCTAAACTGCGCATGCAAATATCCTTGCACAAAATAGGCATCTTCATCATGCTCTGCATAAATATGAGGCACTAAACGATCGTCCATGTATACATCTACCTTACCTTTTAATTGATTGGTAAATATATGCGCATCAAAATCTGCATTCACTTTTTCTGCATTCTTCCAAAATCCTTGTTGTGGAGAAAGAAAATAACCCAATTTAGGTGTCTTAGATCCGCCCACTGGTAATTGAATATTTAAAACAGTCACCAATGAAATAGTCACAATAGCTGAAGCTACAAATGGCAATAAACGCATAGCAATTATTTAGAGTTCTAAATTAAGCATTATTTACAAGTTCACCACTAAAAAAAGCAATGGAGTCTTGTAAATTTAAATATGGATTTGCTTTGATTAAATCCTGCGCCTTTGTAAGACAATTTTGAAGAAATGCCTGATGGGCTTTAGTATGTTTATTGAAAGGTTTATGTTGAATAGCCAATTGCAATTCTGCCACTTGTTTCATGATTTGCTGTGTAGTAGGAGAATAGAATGTTTCAACCCATTTTTCCCAAACATATTGAGTTGCTGCATAATTGGGATGTACCATGTCTTCAGCATAATAACGGTAATCTCTTAGATCATCAATCACATATTCATAAGCAGGAAAATAAAAAGCAGCTTTTGAAGAAGCAATCAGATCATGTACGGCCTGAATCAAAACAGCCTTACTCCTATTATTCTCGACCAATCCCTCTCTCAAATGTCTTACCGGACTTATTGTAAATAGGATATTCAAATTGGGATTAAATTTTTGTAGCGCTTCCATCATGGATTGTAATAAAGAAGTCAATTCATCCGCTTGCATTAATCTTTTTTCAAACCAATTTGCAGGTGCTTTATGGTTATTTGCTACTACAAGCCCTTTTTGTGCGCCTGCCATATCGGTTAAACAATATAACCATGCAGAACCCAATGTAATAACCAACTGATTGGCTTCTTTTAAATAGGCATGTGCTTCTTGAATAGATTCATTGATTTTTTTTAATGTAGCTTCTGCAGTATTATCGGAAAATCTAGAATGGTGGTGCCAGCTATTGTACAATTCGTTTAATTCAAATAAATCATCCATTCCATATTGCTTGCAACTTATATAATCATTAATGGCATTCACTACACTCACAGGATTAAATAGAATACCATGCGGGTTCTCTTTAACATGAAACAAATGCTTTTGCATTTTTGCTCCAATATTTTCTGTAAAGCAAGAGCCAATCAATAAAAGTTTATCCTGATAGCCAATTTGTAAATTGGATGGTGTGGCATCTAATGTTAATTTGAATTTCATTTGAACATTCTTTGCTTCATTGCCTCGTAAAGTATAATACCCGCTGCTACTGATACATTGAAAGAATCAAATGAGGTAGCCATGGGTATTTTAAAGAAATAATCTGCCGCTTTTGCTAAAAATGGTTGTACTCCTCTTCCTTCATCCCCCATAATAATACATGATGGTATGGTCAAATCTAATTCATGGACATTTTTATCTGCCCTCATTTCACTTGTAAATACTTGTATTCCGTTTAAGTGAAGCGTATCCACTGCTTTCAATAAACTACTTACTCTAATTACCTGAATATGCTCCAAAGCGCCGGCACTGCTTTTAAATGCTTCTTCATTCAATGCACCAACTCCCTTATCAGGAATAATTAAAGCCTGCGCTCCACAACAATGTATACTTCTACTAATTGCTCCAATATTTCTAACATCCGTAACTCCATCTAACATCATAAATAGTGGTGTCTCTCCTTTTGACACCACAAAGTCAATCACTTCCTGAAGATCCATATACTTCACCATAGAAATAAAAGCCAATACTCCTTGGTGATTGGCCTTGGTCATTCCATTGAGTTTTTCTATAGGTACTAATTGAATAGGAATATTATGGTCTAATGCAGCTTTTTTAATTTCCGAAAGTCCCTCTCCTTGTGCATTTTTTTGGATCAATATTTTTTCAATATTGGTATCAGAAGAAAATGATTCGATGATGGGCTGTCTACCAATAATAAATTTTCGCTCCGACATCTGTGGTCTAGGACTAAATCTTCTTGGACCATTATAATTATTTCTTCTTTCCTGCATCTGCCAAAGTTATTTATTTTTAATTAGTTCCCATTTAAGAATTGCTGCTACCGAAATGGAGTCTGTTATTTTCCCTTCCATTACCCATTGTACAGCTTGAGTAAATGGCATTTTCATCATTTTTAAATCCTCCGTCTCTTCTGGCTCAGCTTCACCCGCAATTAAATCTTGGGCTACATATACCACCGCAAATTCATCTGAAACAGAATTGGAGACATCCATCTTTAAAATTTCTGTCCAAGTACTTGCTTCAAATCCTGTCTCTTCTTTTAATTCTCTTTTAGCAGCAGTTAGCCAATCGGTTCCTTCTGGACACCCCCCTTCAGGTATTTCCCAACTATACCTATCTAATGGAAATCTATATTGACCAACTAAGTAAGTATTGTCTTCCGCATCAATAGCAATTACACCAATTGCAATATTCTTAAAATGTACTTTGCCATAAATACCTTCTGTCCCAGCAGGTGTGATTACATCATACTCCGTTAAATTGATCCATGGATTATCATAAACCACTCTACTATCTTTTTTTACCCATGGGTTTAGTTCTTTACTCATATAGTCAGATTAAATAGGCTAAAAGAAAAAATCCCTCTCCAAATTATCGGAAAGGGATTTAATCAATTCATTCGATCTTATTTTAAACCAAAAGCTTTTTTCACTTTGGCTACATAATCTAATTTCTCCCAAGTAAACAATTCTACTTTCATGGTTTTTGATTTACCATCTGGAGTAGTAAATGTTTTAGTCACTGTCTCATTCTTACGACCCATATGACCATAAGCAGCAGTTTCACTATACATTGGGGTTCTTAACTTTAATCTTTGCTCAATAAAGTAAGGACGCATATCGAAGATACCTTCTACGATCTTACCAATTTGACCATCTGTTAATTTTACTTTTGCAGTACCGTAAGTATTTACGTTGATAGAAGTTGGCTTAGCCACACCAATCGCATAAGATACTTGCACCAATACTTCAGAAGCTACACCAGCAGCTACTAAGTTCTTAGCAATATGTCTTGTTGCATATGCAGCTGAACGGTCTACCTTACTTGGATCCTTACCAGAGAACGCTCCACCACCGTGTGCACCCTTACCACCATAAGTATCTACAATAATCTTACGACCCGTTAAACCAGTGTCTCCATGAGGACCACCAATCACAAACTTACCTGTTGGGTTAATATGATACTTGATATCCTTGTTAAATAACTTCGCGTATTTCTTGTACTTCGCTTGTACTCTTGGAATCAAGATCTCAACGATATCTTTTTTGATCTTCGCTAACATCTTACCTTCTGCATCAAAATCATCGTGCTGTGTAGATACAACAATCGCATCAATTCTTACTGGTTGGTTTTGATCATTGTACTCTAAAGTTACCTGAGACTTTGCGTCAGGTCTTAAATATTTAATCGCCTTGTTCTCTCTTCTTAATGCAGCCAACTCAATTAAGATCTTGTGCGCTAAGTCCAAAGCCAATGGCATATAATCTTCTGTTTCGTTGGTCGCATAACCAAACATCATACCTTGGTCTCCTGCTCCTTGCTCTTCTTTCTTCTTTCTATCTACCCCTTGGTTGATATCTGCAGATTGCTCGTGAATAGCAGATAAAATACCACAGCTATTCGCTTCAAACATATATTCACTCTTAGTGTAACCAATCTTTCTGATCACCCCTCTTGCAATTTCTTGTACATCTAAATATGCTTTAGACTTTACCTCACCAGCCAATACCACTTGACCTGTAGTTACTAATGTCTCACATGCCACTTTGGATTGTGGATCGAAAGCTAAAAAGTTATCAATTAAAGCGTCAGAAATCTGATCCGCTACTTTGTCTGGATGTCCTTCAGATACACTCTCTGAGGTAAATAAATACGGCATATTATT
>JAFMEV010000038.1 GCA_017856545.1 Chitinophagaceae bacterium | reverse complement strand
AAAGATGGTGCAAAACATATTTTGTCTTTATTCAAAAAATTATTTGATCAAGAAGATATTACCTGGATTGGACAAAACCTTAAATACGATTTCTTGGTGTTAAAATGGTATGGTGTTCAACTAAAAGGAAAAACATTTGACACCATGTTAGCCCACTATGTGATTGAGCCAGAAGGCAGACGCAGCATGGATTTGCTAAGCGGACAGTATTTAGGATATGAACCAGTATCTATTGAAAGTATTATTGGAAAGAAAGGAAAAAACCAAGGTAGCATGCGTGATGCTTCATTGGAACAAATCAAAGAATATGCTGCAGAAGATGCAGATATAACTTTACAATTAAAACATTGTTTAGCTCCTTTGATTCTGAAAAAAGAAGTGAGTAAAGTGTTTAATGAGGTGGAAAATCCACTCATGCCAGTACTCGTGGATATGGAATTTGAGGGTGTAAAAGTAGATACTGATTTTTTAAATGAATACAGCAAGGTCTTAGAAGTTGAAGCGAAAGAAAGTGAAGAGAAAGTATATGCTGCAGCTGGTGTGCGTTTTAATTTAGCTTCTCCAAAACAATTGGGTGAAGTATTGTTTGAAGTAATGAAGCTGGATGACAAGGCGAAAAAAACAAAAACGGGTCAGTACGCAACAGGAGAAGATGTCTTGCAAAAAATGGCAGCTAAACATAAAATAGTTGATGATATTTTAAATTTCAGAGAGCTTACGAAATTAAAATCAACTTATGTGGATGCTATTCCTGAATTGATTAATCCAAGAACAGGTCGTATTCATACAAGCTATGCACAAGCCGTTGCAGTAACGGGTAGATTAAGTAGTACGAATCCTAACTTGCAAAACATTCCAGTAAGAACTGATAGAGGTAAAGAAATTAGAAAAGCATTTATTCCGAGAGATCCTTCTAGAATTTTAGTAAGCGCCGATTATTCTCAAATTGAATTAAGGGTGGTTGCTGCTATTAGTGGAGATCCCAATATGTGTGAAGCATTTAAATTAGGCAAGGATATTCATACTGCCACTGCTGCTAAAGTGTATGGTGTGGACGAAGCAGATGTAACCAAAGAAATGCGTTACAAAGCAAAGAGCGTAAACTTTGGTATTATTTATGGCCAAGGAGCTTTTGGTTTGGCCGAGAACTTGGGTATTTCAAGAACAGAGGCCAAAGAGATTATTGATAACTATAAAAAAGAGTTTCCGAATATTCAGAAATACATGGACCAACAAATTAATCAAGCTAAAGAGTTGGGTTATGTAGAAACCTTAATGGGAAGAAAGCGTTGGTTAAGAGATATCAATAGTTCTAATTTCACGGTGCGTGGATTTGCAGAGCGAAACGCCATCAACTCTCCTATTCAAGGTTCAGCAGCAGACATGATTAAATTGGCGATGATTAAAATTCATAATGCCATGAAAGAAAAAACTTGGGAATCCAAAATGATTTTACAAGTACACGATGAATTGATCTTTGATGCAACAGAAAAAGAATTGCCAGCTTTAAAAGAATTAATACTTTCTTGTATGACCAGCGCGATGGAACTTCCTAACGGGGTCCCCGTTGAAGCAGAATTAGGAACAGGAAAGAATTGGCTGGAAGCACATTAAAGCTTAAGCTTTTACCTGATTGAACTTTCCATTATTATTACGCCAAAATATTTTTCGGCCCTTGTTTCCATTCAGTACACCAAATAATCCATCACCCACCACATCAATATCTCCATCGTTATCATAATCAAAAAGATGGATCCATTTTATCCAACCACCCTGTCCTTCTTCACTTGTAATATCAAAATAATTTGAAGTGGCATCGACAAATTCATTTCCCTTATTTAAAAACAATCTTAAGCCATAACCATTGTAGCCACTCTTATTGCTCATGGTTAAAATATCTAGCTTTCCATCCAAATCAAAATCCATAAAAGCAATATCCATTAATTCTAAACCTTTTTCTGATTGAACCATTTTTGCATTTGCTCTATCAAATACACCATTCTTATTGGGAATAATTCTTAACTTTTCTTGTCCTCCTAAAAATAAATCTAACCAACCATCTCCGTCAATGTCAAATAATTCAACAGTATAATAATTATCTGAACCATCTTGGTTAAAGTTTTTAAACACCTCTTTTGATAGTGTAAAATCTCCTCTACCATTATTTATATAACATGTTGGATGGATTGGAATAATTGCACTTCCTCCCGAATAAGCCACAATATCCACAAACCCGTCCTTATTGATATCACCAGTTGCTCCTCCATGAAAATAACCAATATCTTTATTTAGGTATTGATAACGTTTTTCTTTTACCCAAAAGATACCTAAAGAATCTCCTGGAAATGGATGACCATCATAACCAGAAGAAAAAAGCATTACCTCTTTCTGTTTATCATTATTGAAATCTGTCACAACGCATTTTCTAACTTGTGTCAAACCAAATTGGATATCGGCCTCATACTTATCTTTTTCATATTCTGAAAATAGATGTAAACCTATGGCATTTGTTGGCCATGGATTTTTCCAATAGTAAGCCCAGAGGTCTTTTTTACCATCACCCGTTAGATCCGTATATAAATAAGTACCAAGATCATTCCAGTAATATGACTTAGAGGAACTCCAGGTTGCTGTTGTTCCTGTATTATATGGAATAAGTGAACTTCCAATAGATTCAAATCCCCAATAATAAGAACCAAATACATCGAAAATTTGATCGAATGATTTATTGGTAGTATACCAAGAAGTTGTTTTATTTATTGCAGAGATAGAATCTAAAATAGAAATAAGGTATACTTTTTCTGTTGGAGTACTCACTACAGGTGCAGGAGTGCTAGGTGTTGTATTTACTGGAGCAACAGTTGTTGTTTCTTGTTTTGTACAAGCCACCATAATGAATATAACAAGAATAGAAAAAATCCCTTTCATGTAATTTTTAAATGAGACTAGATTAAAGATATAAAAAACCCCGCAGATGCGGGGCTAATTATTTATCGATTCATTGAAGCTAAGAACTCTTCGTTGTCTTTTGTACCGCGCATTCTTTTTAATAATTCATTCATTGCTTCATCTGTATTCATATCATTGATGAATAATCTTAAGATATTCATTCTTTGCAATACATCTGGTGATAATAATAAATCATCTCTTCTTGTACTAGATCCTACTAAATCAATCGCAGGGAAGATTCTCTTATTGGCTAAACGACGATCTAATAATAATTCCATATTACCGGTACCCTTGAATTCTTCAAAGATTACCTCGTCCATTTTAGAACCTGTTTCAATTAAGGCTGTCGCTAAAATAGTTAATGATCCACCGTTCTCAATTTTACGTGCAGCACCAAAAAATTGTTTTGGTTTTTGCATTGCGTTTGCTTCCACACCACCAGATAAAACCTTTCCAGAGCTTGGTGCCACTGTATTGTGTGCACGCGCTAAACGAGTGATAGAATCTAATAAGATAACTACATCGTGTCCACACTCTACTAAACGCTTTGCTTTTTGTAAAGCCATGGTAGATACTTTCACGTGTTTTTCTGCAGGCTCATCAAAAGTGGATGCAATTACTTCTGCTCTCACAGAACGCTCTACATCGGTTACTTCCTCTGGACGCTCATCTACTAAAACCACCATCAAATAACATTCAGGATGGTTTGCAGCAATGGCGTTTGCCACTTCTTTTAACAACATGGTTTTACCCACTTTTGGTTGTGCAACAATCAATCCACGCTGCCCTTTACCAATAGGTGTAAATAAATCCATGATACGTGTGCTGTATGAAGTAGCTGAAGTATATAAATTTAATTTTTCAAAAGGAAATAATGGCGTTAAATAATCAAATGGAATACGATCACGAATTTCATCTGGTTTTTTTCCGTTTACAAAATCCACTTTCGTTAACGCAAAATATTTTTCTCCTTCTTTCGGAGGTCTTACAGATCCATTTACTGTATCACCTGTTTTTAATCCAAACAATTTTATTTGTGAAGGAGATACATATACATCATCCGGAGAAGATAAATAGTTGTAATCAGAAGATCTTAAGAAACCATATCCATCAGGCATCATTTCTAAAACACCCTCAGATGCAATGGCGCCATCAAACTCAACATTGAATACCGGCTCCTTTTTAGGAGGATAACGATGTTGTCCATGTCCTTGACCAGGTGTTCTTTGGTCTGCTTGAACAGCCGGATCTGAAGTTTGTGGAGCTTGCTCAGCAGCAGGCGTCTCACTAGCAGCACTTTCGTCACCAAATAATTGGGCAGCTATTTGAGAAGCTTTCTCGTCGATGCTTTCATTAGGTGCAGCTTCTGCTTCTTTTTTTGCTATTGGTTTACGCTTTTTTTCTGCAACGGGTTCAGCTTTTGATGCTTTTGCAGCAGGAGCAGCTATAGGTTTGCGGCTTCTTTTTGGTTTCTCGTCTTTTTCTTGCACAGTAAAATCTAGGGTTTTATTAAAAATCGAAACAAGTTCGGGGTTAAACAGCTTTTTTGAAAATTGGTCGTCTGAAATGACTTATTTGAGATGGAACGATGGTGTTAAATACCCGATTTCGTCCCTTTCTACTGCAATGATAAGCCCTTTTTCAATAAAAAAACAATTTTTTATGGGTTATCTTTGCCTTCCAAATAGTTATTATGTTCAACCAAAGAGTAAAAATCAAGCAATTATTAAGTGGCACCGACGCGTCTTGCGCAGTGGGATCGGAAGTGGTGGTAATGGGATGGGTGCGTACTTTTAGAAACAATCAGTTTATCGCGTTAAACGATGGTAGTACAAATAACAATGTTCAGGTAGTAGCAAGCCTAGGTGAATTTGATGATACATTATTAAAGCGTATCACAACCGGCGCCTCTTTAAAAGTAAAAGGCGTGGTAGTGGAGAGTTTGGGTAAGGGACAAACAGTAGAAGTAAAAGCAATATCGATTGAAATATTGGGTGATAGTGATGCAGAAAAATATCCTTTACAACCCAAAAAACATTCTTTAGAATTTTTAAGAGAGAAGGCGCATTTAAGATTTAGAACCAACACATTTGGATCGGTGTTTCGTATTCGTCATTCATTGGCATTTGCGGTACATCAGTTTTTTAACGAAAGAGGATTTTTATATTTACATACTCCTATCATCACAAGTTCAGATGCAGAAGGTGCAGGTGAAATGTTTCGTGTGACCACACTTCCATTAGAAGGTGCACCAAAAAATGAAGCTGGTGAAATTGATTTTACGGAAGACTTTTTTGGTAAGAGCACTAACTTAACCGTGAGTGGTCAATTGGAAGGAGAGCTAGGCGCCATGGCCTTTTCAGACATCTATACTTTTGGTCCAACCTTCCGTGCAGAAAATTCAAATACAACAAGACATTTGGCAGAATTTTGGATGATTGAACCAGAAGTTGCGTTCAATGATTTAGAAGACAACATGAATTTAGCAGAAGATTTTATCAAGCATTTGATTGCTTATGTGATGGAAAAAAATGCAGATGATTTAGCTTTCTTAGATACACGTTTAGCAGAGGAAGAAAAACAATTGCCAACGGAAAAAAGAAGTGGCATGGGATTAATCGACAAATTAAAATTTGTTCTAGAAAACGGATTTGAAAGAATTACGTATACAGAAGCAATTGATATTTTATTAAACAGCAATCATTATAAGAAAAAGAAATTCCAATACGATGTGAAGTGGGGAATTGATTTACAAAGTGAGCATGAGCGTTATTTAGTAGAACAACATTTTAAAAAGCCAGTGATTGTTACGGGCTATCCTGCTGCGATCAAAGCATTCTATATGCGCATGAATGATGGTTGTGAGCCAGGAAAACAAACCGTTGCAGCAATGGATATTTTAGCACCAGGCATTGGTGAGATTGTGGGTGGTTCTCAAAGAGAAGAGCGATTAGAAAAATTAGAAGCGAGAATGAACGAAATGCATATCCCATTAGAGGAAATGTCTTATTATTTAGATACACGTAGATTTGGTTCTGTACCTCATGCTGGATTTGGATTAGGTTTTGAGCGTATGGTACAATTTGTAACAGGAATGACGAATATTAGAGATGTA
The DNA here is from genome assembly GCA_017856545.1 of Chitinophagaceae bacterium. Classification (GTDB taxonomy): domain Bacteria; phylum Bacteroidota; class Bacteroidia; order Chitinophagales; family Chitinophagaceae; genus Sediminibacterium. The sequence continues at coordinate 8,784 of JAFMEV010000038.1, read as the reverse complement.
ATTCCTTTTGCAAGAACGCCGAAGAACTGCGAATATTAATCCTTATGGGTATTTTATTTGTTTTAATTGGTGCATTCTGTTTTGCGTTAAGTAATGCTTATTGGAAGAAAGTTACCCAAACTATTCCCTATCAAATAGGAATGTTTTTTAGAGGCATTTTTGCATCTGTTGTATTTGCGATTTTATATTTTGGTTGTAGAGATACTTCTTTTTTTACAGGATGGACAGTAAGACCATTAGCCATTGATCAACAATTGTTATTAACGATTGCACTTTGTATTTTCAATATTTTCGGATTATTATTTTTTTTACGCGGCATACAAAAAGCGCCGGTAAGTATTGTGGTTCCTGTATCTGCACTGAAAGTATTTACCATTTTAACAGCAGTGTTTGTTGTGGGTGAGGTTTGGAAAATGCCTTACTTATATGCATTTGTTTTATCAACAGGCGGTTTATTGTTTTTGTATTTAGAAGGAAGTGCTCAAGCAAGTTCTACCGAACAAAAAACAGGCGTGTTGTATGGATTGGCTTCAAGTTTTTTCTGGGGCAGTTCTTATGCACTGTATACTTATCCCATTCAATGGTGGGGTCCATTAGGATTTAGTTTTGTAATTGAAACTACAGCCATGTTATTTGGATTGGTTTTAATTATCAGAGATGGTTTGCTTTCTTCTTTGCATCAATATATCAAAGCAACACATATTCAAACATATATTGTTCAAGGTATTTTATTAGTAACAGGTGGATTGGCTATTAATATTTCTTATCAGTACTTGCCCATTATGGTGATTAATATTTTAATTATTAGTAGCCAGTTATTATCTGTTTTGTTGGGCTTTATGTTTTTTAAAGAAAGACTTAGTGTAAAACAGTGGCTTGGCTTGGTCTTGATTATTGCTAGCTTTTTTGTGGTAGCAACTGCTGTTTAAAGCTGATTTTCAATAAATAAGCCTAATTTTTTGCTATTTAAGGCGGCCTAACCTATATTTGCTGCCCGAACAAATAGTTCGGATTCTACGGAAGGTGCGGTAGCTCAGTCGGTAGAGCAAAGGACTGAAAATCCTTGTGTCGCCGGTTCGATCCCGGCCCACACCACGAAAACCCATTGATTATCAGTGGGTTTTTTATTTTATAAAAATGCTTTGTCGTTCTACAGTATGAGCGGAGAAAATTCCTAAAGCTCCTCCAACAATATTAGAGGGTGGATTTGAGGGTGTAGTTCCGCCACCGGGTCCAGCTCCACCTTGTTGATTTAAGGTATAATAATATAAGTAAGTAGGTCTGGTGATACATTGCATTTCAACCTTCACCAAATCTTTGAACTTTACTTGTAAAGAATCAGAACCAGCTCTTATGGGTCTTTGGTTCACTTTTCCGTTATTTAAATTATCATTAAATACATGAAAGGTTTGGTCTAGGCTATCATTAATTTTTTGAATAAACCTATAACTATTTCCCAATTGAATTGGGTCAGTATATACAGGTATAATACTATATCTAATCTCACCGTTTACCAAAAAGGTATTGATTCTTAAACTATCCAAAGGAACTTTATTAGCCATAGTAGAGGATGCGGTATATTTTTTTCCTTCAACCGTTACTTCTAAAAAATAAGTATTTCCATAGAACCCTCTTATTTTTTTGGTTTGGTATAGGCCATTGATATTTTGAATTAAAGTATCTCTAATACCTTGGTTGTCTGATATAATGACACTTGCATTGTTGACTAATGGATTTCCATTGGTATTTCCAATATCAATAGATTTACTAAGCTTCACAAAATAAGGTCCTGGTTCATCTGTAATACTTCCATCGATAACCAATAAAGATGCATTTGGGTCCAATGGCAATTGTATTTCTTTATCACAACCGATAAAGATGATTATTGTCAATAAAAATATTATTCTTTGAAACATTGTTAAAATTTAAATTGATAAGTGATACTTGGAACCCATCTAAATAAAGAGGTTTGAATGATTTGTGTTCGACTAAGATTTTTTGGATCATCTTGGAAAGTAATTCTATAGGCATTCTCTCTACCATACACATTGTATAAACTAAAATTCCAAGACTCTTGAATTCTTTTCTTTTTCTTCTTATCATAAGTAACACTGATATCTAATCTATGATTAGATGGCATTCTGTTGGCATTTCTAGATGCATATTGATAAAGCGTTTGTCCTTGTAAGGCATATTTACCAGTTGGAAAAGTAACCGCATCGCCCGTATTGTATACGAAAACGCCCGATACAGACCACTTTGAATTGAGTGCATATATACCAACTAATGAAACGTCATGAGTTCTATCCTGTCTTGCATTGTACCAATTGTTTTGATTAATGCCTTCAATCTTTCTTTCTGTTTTGGATAATGTGTAACTAATCCATCCAGTAAATAATCCCTCTCTTTTCTTTAGCAACCATTCCACTCCATATGCTCTTCCGATACCAAAAAGCAAAGCGCTTTCTACGTCTGCAAGTGTATTGATTTCGGCACCGTCTTTATAATCCAATTGGTTCTGTAAATTCTTGTAGTATATCTCAGTGCTCATTTCATAGATATTCTCTTTAAGCAACTGCACATAACCTATACTTAATTGATCAGCTATTTCTGGTTTAATATTATAGGAGTTGCCAATCCACTGATCCGATGGACTTGATGCGGTTGAATTACTTAGCAAGTGCAAGTGCTGAACGTTTCTTGCATACCCTGCTTTTAAGCTGGTTTGATCTGTAACTCTATAATTCAAAGTAAATCTGGGTTCCAAATTGATATAAGTTTTACCAAAATCAGATTTATTCAATTTAATTGTAGATTGAAGTACCCCATTATTATATAAGTTATAATCATCTCCCCCCATTAAGGTATAGGCAGATAATCTAAGCCCGTAATCTATACTTAATGCCGTATTGGGCTTATAGGTATTACTTAAATATGCTGCATTTTCTAATCCATTTCTTCCAACTTTTTTTATGCTATTATTTACTGTACCACTAAATGTACTTGGAGTAATAGTATGTAAAATAGTGTTGAAACCAAATTTTAAATTATTTTTTGGATTAGCATAAAATGTATAATCCTGTTTCACATTCAAATCTTTAATATTAGAATTGATATTGAAATTGGTTTCACCATTTTTAAGTTTAACATTATAGTTATAATCACTATAAATAACAGAAGTATTCAAAAAAAGTCTGTTAGAAATAATCTTGTTCCATCGAATGGTACCGGTTTTGTTACCCCAATCAATACCAAATGCATCTCCTAAACCCAATTCGTCTTTTCCAAAATATCCAGATAAGTATATTTTATTTTTATCGTTAATGGTATAATTGGCCTTCATGTTTAAATCATAGAAGTATAAAATATTTTCTTTGAATTTTTCGGTTGCTTTTAAAAACATATCTGCATAGGTTCTTCTTCCTGATAAGATAAAAGAAGACTTGTCATTTTGTATAGGACCTTCAATACTTATTCTACTACTAATTAATCCTAGCCCCCCGTTCACCACTCTTTCTTTATTGTTACCTTCTTTCATTTTAACATCCAAAACAGAAGAAAGTCTTCCACCATACATGGCAGGACCATTTCCTTTGATAAGGGTTGCATCTTTAATGGCATCACTATTAAATGTGCTAAAAAAACCAAGTAAATGAGATGCATTGTACACCGGTGCCTCATCTAGTAAAATCAAATTTTGATCCGCAGCACCACCTCTTACATAAAAACCACTATTCCCTTCTCCGGCAGATTTTACACCAGGAAGTAATTGTAATGTTTTTAAAATATCTTTCTCACCAAATATAACAGGTACCCTGCTAATGGCAGCCATATTAAGGGTTTCTGTTCCCATTTGGGCCTTGGTTAAATTGTTGTTTTTTCTTGAACTCTCTACAACTACTTCCTTTAATTGATTTTGTACAGATAGTTGAATGTTTAAAATCTTACTACTGTCCAATTGAATTTTTTGAGAAAACAAATCGTATCCTAATTGAGATACTAATAGCGTGTATTTTCCTTTAGATAGAGAAATGGAATAAAATCCATATTCATTGGAGAAGACCCCCAAATTGGGTAATTCTTGAATTCTAATGGTAGCCCTTATAATGGACTCGCCACTTTGGATATCCTTAATGGTTCCGCTTAATACTATCTTATCTTGAGCATTGGAATGAACCGAAATGAGACTAAATACCCCCCAAAGTATAATAAAGGCTGTGACTTTGTAAAGCTTGATCATATATATCATTAAACAAAATTAAAGCTGTTTGGTTGAATAGCAATTATGAATTAATTTAAGGTTAACATATATTTATCCAAAGCTTCTATGAAAAATTTGAAATGCATTTTACTATTGATACAGGTTTTTATATTTCAATATGGATTTACACAAAAGAATGTAGACATTCAAGAAATACTTAGTTCTATTCAAGACAGCACCACTAAAGCTGTATTAGCCAATCCGGCAACTTTTAGATATCAAATTGTGTATACTCAAATAAACAGAGATAAAAATGGTGTACCACATTTCAAAAATTATACACTACAAGTTGATCCTGATAAATATTTTAATCCTGCATCGATGGTGAAAATGCCCTTGGCTTTTTTATCATTAGAAAAATTACACGAATTAAATAAACCAGAAATAAATAAGCATACTACTATTTTATTTGATAGCAGTTATCAAAGACAGGTTTCAATGTATGCAGATTCAAGTTCAAAAAACAAAAAACCATCTATTGCACATTTTATCAAAAGAGCTTTTCTGATTTCTGAAAATGATCCTTACAATAGAATGTATCAATTTATTGGACAAAGTGATATTAATAAAAAGCTCCTTCAAAAAGGGTATAGCTCTACCAAAATTACTAGACAATTTATGGGCTATACAGAAGATCAAAATAGACACACGAACGGCATAAGATTTGTGAATGATAACAACACATTACTTTATGAACAGGCTCCTCAATACAATACAGATAGCTTTTCATTTGGTGCCCCTATACTTATTGGTAATGCCCATTGGAATAGCAAGGACGAATTAGTTCAAGGACCTTTTGATTTCACCAAGCATAATAATATCTCTTTAGAAGATATGCAAAAAATGCTCCAGGCAATTGTGTTTCCGACATCCGTTCCTTTAAAAAGCAGATTCAATATTTCAGAAGAAGACAGACAATTTTTATTGCAATTTTTATCACAGTATCCTTCAGAAACCAACTATCCAAAATACGATACTGAACATTTTTATGATAGTTATGTGAAATTCTTTTTTCAAGACAGTACACATAGTATGCCCAAAAACATAAGGGTCTTCAATAAGGTTGGATGGGCTTATGGATTTTTAACAGACGTGTCTTATGTATTAGATACATTGAATAATATTGATTATATGCTTTCTGCTACCGTGTATGTGAATAGCGATGGTGTAGTGAATGATTCAAAGTATGACGAAGAAACAGTTGGTTTTCCATTTTTAAAACAAATTGGAAATGCCTTTTATGAGTATGAGCTAAAGAGAAAAAGAAATTATCATCCTATATTAAAAAATCAGGTCCCTAAATACGAAGAGCGAGATCAAAATGATACTCGCCCTTCTATAAAAAATGCTGATAATTAATCTTCTACCAAATAACGCCCATTCCTAGTTCCCACAACTGCTTGTTTAAAGCAGGTATTTGTTCGTTTTTTAAACTAAGTCCACGAGCTTTTAATTTCTCCCACTCAGCTGTGTAAGTTTTTAATAAATCTAGGGATGGCTGATTTACTTGGAAAATGTCATTCTCGGTTTGGTTCATTAAGAACATATAATTTGCAGTAAACTTATTAGGGAAGTTTTCTACATCATCATAGCTGGTTGATTTTCTTTGAATCATGTCTTCATCCCAATTATTTAATGAAGCCAATAAATCTTGAGCATTTTTTAATAAGCCAGCATATTTAGCTTCTTTAAAAGTTTCTTCTGTTTTTAATTTTTTGATTAAATCTTCTAGAATGCCAGATTTATTTTTTAATTCATTGACCATATCATGCATTTCTGTAACCGTTCCTTCCATATGACTCATTACAGAATCATATAATTTGTGTTCACTTACATTAGTCGTAAGATCAGGACTAGCGGTTAGACTTGCACTTGTCTTATATTCTTTATCTCCCACCATTAGGTGTACCGTGTAGGTTCCTGGTATTGCTGTGTGTCCACTAAAACTACTTTCAATAAACACGTTAGGTATGGAACTAACTGTTTCGTGTTTTAGATTCCATACAAATCTGTTCAATCCTTTTGATTTACTTAGTGTTGTTTTTTTGCTATTCGCTTTTGAACTGAAGCTTCTTACTATTTTTCCTGTAGCATTTTTAATATCTAATTTCAGATCCACTGAATCAGCTATTGTAGGTAATTGATAATATAGAACCAATCCAGTTGCAGGGTTTACACCACCAGAAGATTTTGCACCTTTAAATTCATTAGAGTTATAATCTAATTCGCTGTAACCATAACCAGTACTTATCACTGTTGATTGAGGTTGATACAAATTCACATTCATTGTATCAGTCTTGTATTGACGAATTAGATTTAAATCATCTAATATCCAAAATGATCTACCAGAAGTAGAAGCAATCAAATTATTTTGATGTACTCTTAAATCAGTAATAGGAGTCAATGGCAAATTTAATTGGAATGGTGTCCAATTCTTTCCACCATTTTTGGAAATGTATACACCTAATTCTGTTCCTGCAAATAATAAATCTTTCACTACATTATCTTCTCTAATCACTCTGGTGAATGCATTTGGTGCAATGCCTGTATTTATTTTTGTCCAAGTATTTCCATAATCTGTAGACTTAAACAAACTAGGCGTATGATCATCAAATTTATATCTTGTTGTAGCAATATATACAGTTGCTTTATCATGAGGGGACACTTCAATGGCATTAATCAAACATTCTGCTAATCCTGTTGGTGTGATATTTTTCCAAGTTGCTCCACCATCTTTTGTTACATGTACTAAACCATCGTCACTACCTGTATAAATAACTCCTTTTTCGTGCACGGACTCTATTACATATGCTAATGTTCCATAGTTCTCAGCACCTACCGCTTCGTTGGTATAAGGAACACCGGGCTTACCTTGTTTAGATTTATCATTGCGCGTTAAATCTGGAGAAACTTCTTTCCAAGTTTTTCCCATATCAGAGGTCTTTAATAAAATTTGAGACCCATGATAATACGTGTTGGCTTCGTGTTTACTCCATATTATTGGAGCATTCCAATTGTATCTATACTTAATATCTTTTGCGTCTCTACCCAAGTATTGAATAGGTGCAGCCATGATATTGGTTCTTGATTTTGTTTTTGTATCTAGCACTTCAATGGTTCCTTGATATGATCCACCTAAAACATATCTAGGGTTGTTTGGATCAAATGCTAAGAAGGCACTTTCACCTCCTGCAGAATAACTCCAATTTCTTTCAGTGATAGCACCAGCACTTATTGCTTGGCTAGCAATTTTTACTGAAGTATTATCTTGTTGTCCTGCATAAATATTATAAGGAACTTCATTGTCAACATTGATTCTATAAAACTGTGCGGTAGGTAAAATATCTTGACTGCTCCATGATTTTCCACCATCATGTGTAATTGCTGATCCGCCATCATCAGAGATGATCATGTTTTTTCCATTGTTAGGGTTAATCCATAAATCATGGTAGTCTCCATGTGTATCTGCAAAATCATCAAATGTTTTTCCACCATCAATTGATTTTAATGATGGCGCACTCAAAACGTATACTGTATTTTCGTTCGTTGGATCTGGGAACATTTCTATATAATACCAAGCTCTTTGAATTAAACGATGACTATTATTAATTTGACTCCAACTTTTTCCAGCGTCTTCTGAAACATACAATCCACCTGCTTCTTTGCTAAAATCACTTTCAATTAATGCATATACTTTTTCTGAATTAGATCTTGCAACTGCAATAGACATTTTACCCATTTCTTTTGGTAAGCCATTTTCTAATTTATTCCAAGTTGTTCCACCATCAGTTGATTTATATAATCCACTTCCAGGTCCACCACTAATTACTTGCCATGGTAAACGTCCATGCTCCCACATTGCTGCATAAATAATAGATGGATTATTCATATCCATTGATAATTCTGCACAACCTGTTTTATCATCTATGTACAATACTTTTTTCCAACTTACTCCACCATCTATAGATTTGTATATTCCACGCTCTTGAGATTTGCTAAACAATGCACCTTGTGCTGCAACAAAAACAATATCTGGATTTTTAGGATCGATCACAATTCTAGCGATATGCTGTGTTGCATCTAATCCCATTTTTTTCCAAGTTTTTCCTGCATCCGTACTTTTATATACTCCATCACCATGATGTGTCATTACACCTCTTACGGCGTGTTCACCCATTCCAACATAAACAATGTTCGCATCAGATTCAGCAACCGCAACTGCACCAACTGAACTTGTTTTAAAAAATCCATCAGAAATATTGTTCCAGTTTAAACCACTGTTTTCTGTTTTCCATAAACCACCTCCAGTAGTTCCCATATAATAAACGGCACTATTGCTTACTACTCCAGTTCCAGAATTTGATCTACCTCCTCTGAAGGGTCCGATACTTCTCCATTTTACCGAAGACAATTCTTTATTTATATCTTGTGCGAAACCTACTTGAAAACAAGCAATAATGCTTAAAAGGCCAATAATTTTCTTTACCATAATGTTTTATTAGATTCAATAAATTTAGGTAAAA
>JAFMEV010000133.1 GCA_017856545.1 Chitinophagaceae bacterium | reverse complement strand
ATTTACATGCGAGAACATAATCTTTATTGCCAATAGCTATTAAAGTTAAATTTTGTAGGCGAGAAACAGCTTCTAATTCTTTAATTTTTATTCTTGCATTAACATATTTGAATGTTACAGCTGCTGTTGCAACTAAACCAATTAATGCAACTGCTATTGTTACTTTTGTATTTTTTTTCATTGCTTTCCTTAGATCGTGCTTAAAATTTGAATGGTGGCCAGGGGCAGAATCGAACTGCCGACACGCGGATTTTCAATCCGCTGCTCTACCGACTGAGCTACCTGGCCATATAGAACCTCACGATAAAAACCGTGAAGAAGCGGAATTATAGCAAAAATGCTGACTTTTACCGAGTTTTAGGGGTGAATTTAGCCAATATCTAGGTCAGGTATGGAGATGGCGACAACAAAATAATAGGTTTAAATATTAGTTACCCACTGTATTACTCTATTTCTACCCTTATCCTTAGCTCTATACATTGCATCATCAGCTCTTTTTACGTATTTACGGAAAGTAAAATTTGTATTTGATGTTTTATCTTTTGTTGGGTCAAAAAAGGAAGTTCCAGCACTGATTTTTACATGAATTAATTTTTTAAAATATATGAAATTTGTTTTTTCAATTTTAATTCTTAATCTTTCAGCAATTTCTTTAAGGCGACTATTGCTCACGCCAGGAAGTATCACTAAAAATTCCTCGCCTCCAAATCTCGCAAATGTATCTACATTTCTAATTTCTTTTTTACAAATAGTCGATAATTTTTTCAAAATAAAATCGCCAGCAAGATGTCCAAAGTGATCATTTACATGTTTAAAGTAGTCAAGGTCAATCATAATAAAACCGATGGTTGTCTTATCCCTTCTTGAGCGAGAGATATCTTCACGACCTCGATGGTAAGCTTCATCATGGCTATAGGCGCCTGTAAGTGAGTCAATTTTAGATATATTTTTTAAATTTATATTTCTTCTTTCCAAATCTAAAACAACTTTCTTGAGTCCTATTACGCCGAAAAAAATGAAAAGTGATATTACTAAAGCAGCAATGGCATCTGTAATGACCACATCATGCGTTTGGTAAATGTATATTAATGGCGATATTCTTCGATAAACCATGATGAATAACGCGATAGATAAAAACATCCAACCAGTTTGATATTTATCTAAATGTTTAAAGAGAAAGGCACTAATGCATGCGCTGATAAACTGAAGTGTAAGTGCAAATATGTAGCAGATAACTGCAAAATAGAGCATATAAATATTTCTATAGCATTGAAGAAACTTGCTGTGCTTTAAATCTAAAAAATATGCATCTACTTTAGATTAAGGCATAATACACTATGTAAACTATAGATAACATTAATTTTCTATAATCTGTCAGCAACCCTGTGACATTTATATACTAAATCAATGGCTTCCAAAGCTTGTTGAGTATTTATGAAAGTGTCACATGGATCACATTAGCGACCAATACATCTCGGTCCAAAAAAAATTTATATATTCAATATTTATTGCCTTGCTTTGGGCGGGATTTTCACTTTATATAGCTCGCCTTTGGTTTCATGATTTATCAGCACTGATAGGTGTAATTCTTGCTGGCTACCTTATTTTATTCATCGCAATTGTGCCGGGGTTTATGAATGCATTTATGTTGGCAAGTTTAATGCTAGATAGACGACCTCAAAGAATTCATCTCAAAAAATATCCAGGGCTATCTATTTTAGTAGCTTGTTATAACGAAGAAAAAAGTATTAAGGCCACCATATTAAGCATTCAAAAGCAACGATACTCAGGACCCCTTGAGGTCTTGGTGATTAATGATGGATCATCAGATCAAACTCTATCAATTGTAAGAGAGTTATCTAAAAAATTCCCTTGGATTAAAGTCATTCACAATAAAAAGAATCAAGGTAAAGCGTTATGTTTAAATCAAGGACTAAAAGCATCTAAATACAAACTTATTGTGACACTCGATGGTGATTCATTCTTATTTAAAAATGCATTATCTCGAATTGTTGAGCGTTATAAAAATGATCCGCCACATACGAGGGCTGTAGCAGGTGCTGTCATGGTTAGAAATTCTCGTGATAATTGGATTACCCAGTCACAAGAATGGGACTATTTTCTTGGCATTGCGACAGTGAAAAGAGTGCAATCTTTATATCAAGGCACGCTTGTGGCTCAGGGTGCTTTTTCACTTTATGACAAAAAAGCATTGCTAGAAGTCAATGGATGGCCGAATACAATCGGTGAAGACATTGTGCTCACGTGGGCATTATTAGAGAAGAATTATCGAGTTGGGTATTGTGAGGATGGCATTGTATTTACAGAAGTGCCCAATACATTTACAGCTTTTGTAAGGCAACGAGAAAGATGGGCCAGAGGAATGTTTGAAGCCTTTCAATATCATCCAAAAATTTTATTCAAAAAGAAATTGCATGCATTCTTTATTTGGTGGGATTTGTTTTTCCCTTTTATGGATTTTGCATTTACTTTTGGTTTTATTCCAGGTCTCATCGCAGCATGCTTAGGGCACTACTGGATAATAGGGCCTATGACATTAAGTCTTTTCCCTATTGCTTTATTTGTAAATTGGATGATGCATTACATTGAAAGAAAAGTATTTAATCTTGATAAATTAGTTGTGAGGAAAAACGTATTCGGATTTTTGATTTATATATTTCCCTATAGCCTAATAGTCCAGCCAGCTGCATTGGCTGGTTATTTTTACCAAATCATAGGTATGAAAAAGTCATGGGGCACAAAGTGAGATTATTTTTAATATTACTTTGTATACCTTTTTATCTTTATGCTGATGAGTCTATAAGCAATAAAGCCATAGAGATACCAAGCTTCTTAATTTCACATGATAGTGAAAACTTTGATGTGAAAAAAATTACTTTAGGTGCCTTACCTTTTTATCAAGATGCATTACATTATCAAGGGGTGGAGGTTTCAGATATTTCATACTCCAATAATGATTGGTCCAAGTCGTCTTCACAGATTAATTACATAAATAAATCCATCAATAAAAAAGACTACATAGGTTATACAGTCAATGTAGGCATTAAGAATTTAGCTCAGCATAACTTGGCTACTGCGGATATTAATTACGGCATTAAATTAACCGAAACAACAGCAACAGAAGTTTTCTTTAATCGAGATTATGTAGAAACAGTGAATTCATTAAATAGTGGCATTTACTACAATTACTATGGCGCCTCTATTCAGCAAGACTTTTTAAGTCGATTTACATTAATTGGCCTAATAGCGCAGCATCAGTTCTCAGATGACAATACAAGAACTCACA
>JAFMEV010000132.1 GCA_017856545.1 Chitinophagaceae bacterium | reverse complement strand
AGATTTGATATCTAAGTAGAATATCTGAATCAAATTGTTGAATTTCAAATAATGCTAAAGAATACGCCTGGTTGATTTGTTGGGAAGCGGATGATTCAAATGCATTGATAGAAGAACGATCTGTCATTAATTTAGGACAAATAAATATATTTAATTCGTCCACTAGTTTATTCGACATAAATGCAGCGTTTAAGGCGCCTCCAGCTTCAATTAATACTTCGCAGATATTTTTTTCAAGTAGCTTTTTACTTAAAGTATGAAGATCCAAGTGCCCATCAATTAATGGCACATGAATTATCTCCATAAAATCTTCTGTTGGTTCAGGACCATCTAAATGAGTTACTAAATAAATCTTTGATTTGGTTCGCTTGTAAAAGATAGCCAACTCTTTGTGTTTTAAAATTGATAGGTCTTTATCTAATATAATTAAGTGCTGCTCTTTTTCTTCTTGACCTGCAATTCGAATATTTAATTTAGCATTGTCTTGCAGAACGGTTTTTGCAGAAGTCAAAATAGCATCTACTTGATTTCTAAAACTGCTATGTACATATTGCCTACTTTTTTCATTCGAAATCCATTTGCTATTCCCATTACTATCAGCAATCAATCCATTCACAGTTGTTGCCGTTTTTAGAATATATCTAGGTCTTGTATATTTTTGATTCACTATAAAAACCTGATTCAATTGATCTACTTCAGGCAATGGAAGAATCTCTACTTCTATGCCTGCTTCAGCAAGTATTTTTGCTCCTGATACTTTTGGATTGGGATCCAAAGCGCCAATCACCACTTTTTTTATTCTATGTTGTATGATTAAATCAGTACAGGGAGGGGTTTTTCCAAAGTGCGAGCAAGGTTCAAGGGTCACATAAAGGGTACATTTTGACAAATCTGTGTGGTTTTCAAGGGCTTCTTGAATGGCGAAAACCTCAGCATGTGCTTCTCCTAGCTTTTTGTGGTAACCTTCTCCTATAATTTCCCCCATTTCATCAACAATAATAGCTCCAACAAAGGGATTGGGTCTAATATCCTTTGAATTTGCTTTTTTCGACAATAAAAAAGCTTTTTGTAAATAAGCTAATGCATTCATTAAGATTATCTTTGCATCTCAAAATTAACCAGAATTTACCAGATGTTTACAGGAATTGTTACAGATGCATTGATTGAACAAATTGTCCCAGATTCCAGTGGGTGGGAGCTCATGATCAATGCACCTTCTATTGCCCATAAAGTAAAAATAGGGGATAGTGTAGCAATTGATGGAGCATGTTTATCTGTAATTAGAATAAATGATAATTTATTGGCATTTTACGTTTCTTCAGAAAGCATTGATAAAACAATTATTCAATTTTATACACCTGGAAGAAAAATAAATATTGAATTACCTATGCAACCTAATGGTTACTTAGGAGGACATTATGTTTTAGGACATGTGGATGCAAAAGCCAAAGTATCTAAAATTCTTGCAGGGGAAAAGGCTTGGTTTTTCAATATCGACGTTCCTGCTGAATTTGTAAAATATATTGTTTACAAAGGATCTATTGCTATCAATGGTATCAGCTTGACGATTAATAAAGTGGTTAATAATACCATTGAACTTTGTATTATCCCTGTTACTATTGAAAAGACCAATATGTCTTTGTTAAAGGAAGGTGATTTGGTGAATATAGAGTTTGATATTTTAGCAAAATACACAGAACAATTATTGAATAAAAGAGCTCAAAATGTTTAATAAAATTGAAGAAGCTCTTGAAGCTTTTAAATTGGGAAATCCAATTTTGGTAGTAGACGACGAATCCAGAGAAAATGAAGGAGATATCATTTTTGCGGCAAGTAAGGCTACTCAAGAAAAATTGAATCTATGTGCTAAAGAGGCAAAAGGATTGGTGTGTATTGCAATCGATCCAAGTATTGCAAAAAGATTAGACCTAAAACCAGTAAGTTCCAATCATTTAGATCCCTTCCATACGGCTTTTTACGATTCTATTGATGCAATGCCTCAATATGGCATTACCACGGGTATTTCAGCCAAAGAAAGAGCAATAACAGCTTCTTTGGTAGCAGATCCCAATAGCCAGCCAAATGATTTCATTAAGCCGGGTCATTTATTTCCGGTAGTGGCAAAAAAACAAGGGGTTTTAGTAAGACAGGGTCATACGGAAGCAGCCGTTGATTTATGTAAATTATCAGCACTGGAACCAGCTGCTATAATATGTGAAGTGATGGATGCTGATGGTAATATGATGAGAAGAGAGGGCTTAATGGAATTTTCAAAAAAACATGAGCTCCCAATGATCACCATTCAGCAAATTGTGGACTACAGAAATAGTAAAGAAAATCATTTATTGTTTGTCTCTAAAGCAAAATTACCAACTCAATTTGGTGAATTTGATATTCAGGTTTTTGAAAATTATTTAACTGGAATAGAACAGGTGGTTATATCAACCAATACTACTCAAAATAAACCTATTGTTAGAATTCATAGTGAGTGCATGACTGGTGATATTTTTGGCAGCAAAAGATGCGATTGTCAAGAACAATTGCACAATTCCCTATCTATGATAGCGGAAAATGGAAATGGATACCTGATCTATTTAAAAGGGCAAGAAGGAAGGGGTATTGGTATTGGTAATAAAATTGCAGCATATGCATTGCAAGAAAATGGCATGAACACTTATGAAGCCAATGAGGCACTTGGATTGCCAAAAGATAAAAGAAATTATATAGATGCAATATGGATTTTAAAGGCATTGCACGTGGATCAATTTAAGCTTATATCTAATAATCCTGAAAAAATAGAGATCCTAAAGAAGGCTGGATGTAATTTTGAAGTAATACAATTGGCTTCAAAAACCAATGACCATAATTTCAAATATTTATCAGATAAAATCCAGTTTGCTCAACATACTATAAAAATAAATTAAGATGATTGCCATTGTTAAAGCAGCATTTAATAGCCATATTACAGACTTATTAGAAGCTTCTTGTACCGATTATTTACAAGAACAAGCATATCCATTTGAAACTTTTGAATGCCCAGGTGCAGTGGAAACTGTTGTTTATGCTAATAAATTACTACAAAACAATAAGTATACTTCCATTATTGTTATAGGAGCCATTATTAAAGGTGACACGGATCATTATGATTACGTTTGTCAATATGTTACAAATGGCATAAGCCAATTGTCAGCAAATTATACCACACCCATTGTATTTGGCATATTGACAACCCAGAACGAAGAGTTGGCATATGAAAGAGCTGCAATTGATAGAATGAACAAAGGAAAGGAGTTCGCTGAAACTGCTTTATTTATGATCA
>JAFMEV010000131.1 GCA_017856545.1 Chitinophagaceae bacterium | reverse complement strand
CAGCCAGGAGAAATTAAAGCACCTTCTGGAAGATTCAATGCAGCACAAATATCTTATTTGTACGTTGAAAAAGGTGACAAATATACTCACGGAACTAAAACGTCAAACAGCAGCAATATTAATCAAAACGCCATACTTTTTAGACTTGGACATGCCTTCGAAATCAATCAAATACCAGCATATATCTACGCCCAATCATCGTTCAATCATATGGAAAATAAAAATTTACCAAGCAATATCCCGAACACAGATTCTAATGGTATTGGTGATACGACGATTGCATTTGCTTTATGGCCTTATGCAAACCGAGAGAAAGATGAATATTTTGGTATGGCCGGATATATATCATTACCTACTGGCGATTATGATAAGAATCGAGCTATTAATAGCGGATTAAATATATATCAGACAGCACTTCAAGCTGGTTATCAAACAAAGCTGTCTAACAATATAAATTGGATGACTGCTTTAGATGCTATTTTAAGTAGCAATAACAATCAATACTTAGGAAATAATAAATTAGAAAAAGATCTAATTTATAATTTCCAAACAGGATTCCAATACGTATTCAATCCAACTTATTCTGTGTCAGCTAGTTATTTTTATACCATCGGCGGAGAGAGTACTGTTAATGGCCAGGATATGGGCGACATAAATAAAATACACCGCTATCAATTAACAGGGCAAGCTAATTATGCGTTTGGTCGTTTAACAGTGCAATATGGATCTGAATTAGCAAATGAAAATAGTTATATAGAAGATCATCGGCTAGTCACCAGATACTCGTTTAGATTTTAAAGAAAGCTACTTAATTGAATCTCATTATTCCAATTATTTTTATTACGATTGCAATCATTCAGCTTGGAATCTTTGTAAATTCAATTTCTCTTATCAAAATCTACCCCGAAGAAAAAGCTATACGATATTGGGCAGCGTCACTCTTATCCGGTTCAATTGGAATTACTTGCATCGCTTTGGGTTCTGCGATGTTACAGAGCCTTGCGAAAGGTAGTTTATTTTTAACGTTTTCCAATATTATTTTCTTTGCTTCTACGATATGGCTTATTTTTTACTCTAAAAGTCTCAAATATAAAATTTCAAATAAAGATATAAAGCTCTACTCATTCATAGTTATTGCATATGGCATTGGATTTGAAGTCGTTCGACAAAATGGTAATTTTATAGATAGGCAACTTTTTGCCGCCAGCTGTTCTTTCTTGGCTTACTTAGTATTACTTGTAGAAATAAAAAAACAACAATTATATAAAGATTCAAAATACTTAAAAATATTTTCCGTAACGACATTTATTGAATTTATTTTACTTCTCATTCGAATACTAATACTCTTAAATAATGACTATGGATTTATAGACAGTCTCAATGAGATACCCCTTGCCCCCCTTGCTATGCTATGGCTAATGCTCATAATTAATATATGGTCATATATAGCAATTAATGGCTATTGGACAGAAAAAATTGCTTCATCAAGCACTGCAAATTTAATTGAAAATACAAAAATAAAAATATTGCTAAGTGATAAATATAAATTAATTAATTCTTTAATGACAGCAAATAAAACAGCAGTGTCTGGCGCTCTTTCCGCTTCAATAGCTCACGAACTAAATCAACCACTTGGCGCTATAAAAATTAATAGTCAGCATTTAAATCTTTTATTAAAAAATAAAAAAGAAAAAATCCTTATTAAAAATATTATTCACGACAATGATAGAGCAGCAAATATTATTGCAACATTAAAGTCTGCATTTACCAATAATCCTATTTACCAAGTTATAAAATTTGATATTTTTCTCGAATCCTTAAAGCCTTTCTTTATTCAAGCTGCTTCAGAAAAGAATATTTCTATTAAATTTTCATTAAACACTTCAGCCTCTGTAAATATTAATCCAGATCAGATAAGACAGGCTCTATCTAATTTATTACAAAACTCAATTGAAGCGCTTTCTAAAACAAAAAAAACAAATAAATTAATACTGATTAAAACCTCTATTAAAAATAAAAAATTATTCTGTTCGATTTCTGATAATGGGCCAGGCGTGAACAAAAGAATTAAAAACAAAGTTTTTGAGCTTTATGAAAGTTCAAAAAATGGCAATATGGGTTTGGGTTTATGGTTAACTAAGTACATTATTTCCAATCATAAAGGTGGCGTAAGTCTTAATAAGAAACATCTAAAAGGCGCGGAATTCGTGATCGAACTTCCTATCTCTCAAAATGCATAAAAAACATAAAATTACTGTTTTTTTAATTGAGGACGATCCTTCACAGCTTACAAGTATCGAATCTTTATTAGAATTCAAAGGGTTTGTTTTTCAATCCTTTAATAATGCTAAGGATTTTTTAACGCTTTCTGACGTTTCAAGACCTGCTGTATTAATATCTGATATGCGCCTTCCTGATTTAAATGGTGTGGAGCTTTATAAAGCACTTACAGATCGAGGTGAAGACATTCCAATAATTTTTATAAGTGGTGAATCTTCTATTCAAGAAAGTATCGATGCTATGAAACACGGTGCCATTGAATTTCTAGTAAAGCCTTTTGATATAAATGACTTAATATGTGCCATTGAAAAAGCATCTCGCATCGAACTTAAAAGGGTGAATTTAAAAATATTATTAAAAAGCTTATCTCCCCGTGAAAAACAAGTTTTTGATCTTTTAATCCAAGGCTTAAATAATAGTGAACTTATGGAAAAAATTAATATTTCCCTCCCTACAGTTAAGCAATATAAATCTGAAGTGATGAGAAAATTAGGAGCAAAATCACTCTCCGAACTAATGAATTTAAGCAATCAAACCGTCTAACCCCCCCCTAAATATCATCCTTTTGAAGGATATCCATTGACCGAATATATATTTAATATTTGGCTGTGGAAAAATTAGAATATAACTTTAATCTACTCAAACAAAAAAGAATTGAACGCGGCATATCTACTCTGGATATTGCTAATGAATTATGTTTAGCTGAAAGACAAATTCTGTCTATCGAGGAAAATAAATCTCAGCATTTTCCTTCCCCCTCTTTAAAATTAGTATGTGTAAGAAAATATGCCAAAGCGCTTGGATTGCGCATCTCTGAAGTCATTCCTCACTCAGAAGAAATGTCTCCTAATTAAATGGTTCACGCAACTCCTCATAAAGCAATTGAATTAGCTCAACAATATATTCGATTGCATCTTTCAGAAAAAATAACTATGAGTGATTTAAGAAACGCCTCCGGCTACTCGGAGCGATCTTTGCAGCTTTTATTTAAAAAGCATTTTGATAAAACGCCTTTTGAATATATTGAAGAAGAAAGACTTGTTC
>JAFMEV010000130.1 GCA_017856545.1 Chitinophagaceae bacterium | reverse complement strand
AATAAATTAAAAGCCCTACAAGAAATTGTGGGGCTTTTACATTTTTATAATTGCTTTAACTGATACTCTGTCTAGATTTTGTAAACGAATATAATAAACCCCACTTGGTAAATTATCGCCGTATAAAATATAACTATTTAATCCGGCAAAGCTATAAGTGGCTTCAATCAAAATTCTAATTAAGGTTCCTGATCCATCCAAAAGTTGTAAGATAGTATGACCACCGTTTGTCTTAAACTCAATTTTGGTTTGTGCTGTAAATGGATTCGGATAATTATATATAAGCGCCTCCTTTGCAAAAACAGTATTTGGATTATTAATTCCACAAATACTAGCGTTAATTATAGGTATGGTGGGAAACTTTTTATTTAATATTTGTAGTTCATCGTTTTCATTCACACAAAACCAATTTTGTAAAATAGAAGAGTAAATTGTTCTAAAGTCAAATTGATAAGGTATGTTGTCATTTACACTAACACTAGCGGGAATATCAGGGTTGTTTCCAAAAACACCACCTCTTACATTCTTTCCAAATAGAAATAGCGGAGCTGCAGAACCATGATCTGTACCTCCACTAGCATTTGATTTAATTCTTCTTCCAAATTCAGAATAAGTCATTCCAATAACTCGATCTTCCACTTCTAAACCCTTTATATCATTTTGAAAAGCAGCTACAGCATCAGATAATACTTTCAATAAATTTGCATGTGTTCCAGTAGTAGTATCAGTATTAACGACTTGACTAGCATGTGTGTCAAATCCACCATAATTTACCATGTATACTTTGGTCTTTAAGCCACCTTTAATTAATCTAGCAACTATTTTCAATTGATTGGCCAAACTGTTATTTGGATAGGTAGCTTGCTGAGTGACTTTATCTGAAGCTTGTTTTATTCGAGTAGCATATTGATTTGTTTGTTTTGCAATTCTTCTCAAAAAACCAAGTTCATATCCTGCATTAGAATTAGGTAGTACTTGATCGGTACCTTCAATCAAATTATAAAAAGCACTAGGATCAGAAATGCTCAAGGCCATGTTAACTGACGGACCTTGACAAGTTAAAGTAGCTAATGATCCAATTTGAATAGCTAAAGGATCTGTATTATTGGCATTAGGATATCCTTCTGGATAGTCAGGATTAATTGAATCTAAGTACCTGCCTGCCCAACCGGTATTCAAGAATTGATTGCTATCAGATCCAGACATCCAAATATCAGTTGCTCTAAAATGAGAAAAACTAGGTTGAGGATATCCCACTGCTTGAACAATATTTAATTTACCTTCTGAAAATAAATTTTGCATAGCACCCATGGAAGGATGCAAACCAGTAGCATCATTTCCTGTAATTTTTAAAACTTTATTTTCTGGTATGGCAATATTGGATCTTGCATTATTATATTTACTATAATCACTCAATGGAATTACAGTATTCAATCCATCATTTCCTCCACTTAATTGAATAATCACTAGAACGTTATCATTATTGCTTGTAGCTAACGCTTCTTCATTAAATAATGGATGTTTCGTTAAAACATGAATTGAATTGCCGCCAATAATTGTTGGAGTGATAAAAGCAAAGCTATTTTTTAAAAATTTTCTCCTCTCCATATTATTGTAATTGATATTCTGGCAAATTCATTAGATACTTAAATAATGTTTTTAATCTGGTATTAACAATATTTAAATTAATGGTACTGGGAGAATTGATAGATAAATTCCAGGCATCTGTCCAGTAATAATCAGAACTTTGTCCACTCAACAAAATTTGAGTTTTCAAATTAGATTTAATACTTGCAGATAGATCAGTAGACAGTAAAAAAAACACAGCATCATCAATTACGGCATTAGGATTAGATGGATCCTTAGAAATTGCTTTTAAAAAATTAATGGGATTAACTATTATTTTTTTTCCATTCTTTGTATAACCTGTTTCAATCATTAAATCTGTAAACCTATTTCTCTTTGGAAAGGTGTCTGCATTAATCCAAAGTTCATTATACTCTGGAGCCTGATAGTAGGCAGGCCATCCTGCTACATTAGGCGGATCAACAGGATTTTGGCCCATTGAGATGGATTGATTCACCATTTGATTGTACAAAAAATAAGCATCTGCATAATCAGTAATTGTGTTGGGGAAATTAATTTCATAAGATCGTAAAAAACCAACGATAAAATCTAGAGGGCTTTTTATTTGACAACCAATATAGATACTATCATAAAAATGCTCACTTTCAAGCAATTGTTTTAAAACTGGTTTAATTTCAAAACCATTTATTATTAAGGTATTGGAAAGGGGTGTTATTATATTCTTTTCGACAACATCATCTATATAATAATAGACAAAATATTGATATAGTTTTCTGCAAATAAATTTTGCAGTTTCAGTTTTTGAAAACAATAAATCTAATAATTCATCCAATTCTTGTGCCCCATTCACACCTGTTTTACCCGCAATAACTTTGTTATTATAAAAACTAGAAAAGACTTTATTATTGGTATCGTGTCTAGTAGGATCAAAAAAAGCTATATTATTAGAATCGTATCTCCATCCTGTGAGTACCCTTGCTGCGGCTTTGACATCTTCTTCCGTATATTTTGCACCTCCATCTTTTCCAACAGTATATAGTTCTTGTAATTCTCTTCCATAATTTTCATCTGGTGCTGTTTTAGTATTCAAATATCCATTCAGATATCTCAACATGGCAGGATCAATCGTCACGCTTTTTACCAATTTTTTATAATTCCCAATTGGATTAGATCTAAAAATTTGATGATGTTGGTACAACATTGTGCCAAATACAATCGTATCTGCTTCAGTTCCAAAATGATTACTCCAAAAAAAAGTCATTTTTTCTCGAATATTAGTTTCTTGATGTACTAATACACTTAATAACCATTTTTTATAATTTGTTCTTCTATTACTATTGATTGTACCATCGTTATTAATACTATTCACCCATGTTGTACCTAATGCAGAGCCGGTATCTATTACTGTAGAAGTATTGTAATCATTGACTGGTGGGGAAGGTAAGGATGTCGTAATGGTTAATAATTCATCAACGGAAGCTGTTAAACCCAAAGCATTAAATCTTTTAATGTCTGCAGATTTTGCGCTATATAAGGTTCTACTTAATAGATGCTTTGTTAAAACTAAAGACCAATTGCCTTTAAATGGTGTTAATCCTAATTTGCTACTTTGGGGAGAAGAAGCCATATGAAAAAATTACATATTAAATTTAGATATATTTTAGTTCAAATATTCATATAACATAAATATATATACTAGATTTGAGGTACCCCAAAGGATTGATTAAAATACAAATTATGAAAAAGTTAATCTTTGCTTTGGC
>JAFMEV010000129.1 GCA_017856545.1 Chitinophagaceae bacterium | reverse complement strand
CAAAGATGGTACCGGTGTTAGAGCCTTGCATACAGTTGAAATATTGTATGATGCACTTATCAAATAAAAAATCTTAATATTTCATTGCTGATTTTACTTCTTGTATCAGTTCGTTCTGTAGTCTGATATAGTAGATTCCAGGACTTAAAAAATATGCATCCATTTCTGCTTTAAAGACTCCTTTATTAAAGATTCCTTCAGTAATTACTTTAATCAATCTTCCAGATCCATCTAAAATCTGTACAAGTGTATGTCCTCCTTCTGTTCTGAATTGTACCGAAATTTTATTATGAAACGGATTAGGGTAAATATTCAAATAGCTTTCAGTATTTCCAACAGGATTTAATACTGAGCAAGTACCTACTTTGGTCAATGGCAGGTCCTGAAAGTTTTTCAACATCACTTTATTCAAAGTTGATGCATTAACACAAAGCCAATTTGAAAGAAGACTGGCATAGATACTTCTGAAGTCATATTGGTAAGGAATGTTATCTCCTACAGATGCAGTGCCTGGTATAATTGGGGTCTTACCCAATACTCCATGATTAACCTTGCTTCCGAAAATAAACAATGGGGCAGCAGCACCATGATCCGTTCCATTCGATGCATTGCTCAAAATTCTTCTACCAAATTCTGAAAAAGTCATCCCCATTACCCTATCCTCAATACCAAGAAATTTTAGATCATCTTGAAATGCTTTTATTGCATCACTTACAGACTTCAATAATCTTGCATGTGTACCTGTTTTAGTATCGCTCGTGACTGCTTGAGAAGAATGTGTATCAAAGCCTCCGAAACTTACGAGATAGATTTTTGTTTTTAGTCCACCTTTGATCAGTCTAGCTACAATTTTAAGCTGGTCTGCTAAGCTATTACTTGATGGATATGGAAATTGTTGTGTAACCTTCGCGCTAGCAGTTTTGATTACATCTCCATATTTATGAGTTTGTTTTGCTATTTCTCTGACGTAGGTCAATTCTTTTCCTGCATTACCAGAGGGAGCTGGATCAATTTGATTATTAAAAAAACTATAGTAATTAGTAGTATTTGAAATACTCATTCCCATAGGCTGACTTGGACCTTGCAGTGAGAGTGAAGTAATTGATCCAATTTGGATGGCTAGGGGATCTGGCATACTGCTATTGGGGTATCCACCCGGAAAACCTGGATATGTTTCATCTAATAATCTACCCAACCACCCAGTATTTAAAAACTCATTGCTTGAGGATGCACTCATCCATATATCAGTTGCCCTGAAATGTGAGAAATTAGGTTGGGGGTAACCCACAGACTGTATGATGCTTAATTTGTGATCGTTGAATAATTGCTGAAGTCCAGTCATTGCAGGGTGTAATCCGACATGTTGTATGTTTCCAATCCGTAGTGCAGCAGACTCTTCAATTTTTATATTCTTTCTTGCATTCGCATAATTGCTATAATATTCAAGAGGGATAATAGTATTTAATCCATCATTCCCTCCAGTTAGTTGAACCATTACCAATACCCTGTCATTTTCTGCACCAGGTAGAAGAAGATTATTTAACATAGTATGTCCAGCATCAAATGCTTTGATACCGATGCCATTCATAAATGAAGGCACCATGAATCCTGCAGGTAAATAATGCTGTATGAATTTTCTTCTTTTCATATTTAGCCAAGCTGATATTCTGGCAAGTTGATGATATATTTCAAGAGATTGACCAATGAATTGTTTACATAATTGGTATTGGATGTAAGGTTTGGTGAGTTGATATAAGTATCCCAAGCATTTGTCCAATAATGATCATCTATTTGTCCGGATAGTAAAATATCTTTTTTGATTTGATTTTTATGATTGATAGAAATATCAAACCCAAGCAAATGACCACAAATATCGTCTAGCAGTTTATTTGGATCAGATGGATTTTGAAATCCTTTTACATAATCTATTGCGGGAACAATCATTTTAAATCCTCCTGCTGTATATCCAGGACTGATAAGATTTTGAGAATACTGGAGCCTTTTAGGCATTGTATCAGTATTGATCCAGTTTCCATAAAATAAGGGTGCTTGGTAATATGCTTTCCATCCACTAACATCAGGTGGATCGCCTATGTCTTGTTGAGAAGCAGAAAGGTAAGCGACCAATTGATTCCATAAAGTATAAGTTGTTGATACCTGATCGGAAGGAGGAAATTTTATTTCTAATTCCCTTGTAAGTCCAACAATTAAATCTGCGGGACTTTTTATTTGACATCCTCTATTTACATTGTCAAAAAAGTGCTCACTGCTCAACAACGCCCTTAAAACAGGTAAAATTTCGTAATTGTTTTTCCTAAAAATATCAGCAAGAGGTTCAATGATGTCACGCTCAACTTCAGGCGTGATGTCATAATAAACAAACCATGTATACAATCTTCTACAAATAAAAAGAGCAGCTTCTTTCTGTGAGAGTAGCAGATCAATCAATTGATCTAACTCTGTTTCTCCACCATTACTACTATTCATGCCTTGAATAGTTTTTCCTCCATAAAAAGTAGAAAAAGTTTTATTGCTTATATCGTGTCTTGTCAAGTCAAAATATGGTTCTAGTTTTGTATTGTTATTGCGCCATCCTGTTAATATTTTAGCAGCAGCCTTTACATCATCTTCAGTAAAAAGTGCGTTTGTTCCTTTACCAATCACAAATAACTCCTGTAATTCTCTTGCATAATTTTCGTCTGGCGCTGTTTTGTTGTTATTCTGGCCATTTAAATAAATCAGCATTGCGGCGTCAAGTGTAATCTTTTTTGTTAAGTCTTTAAAATTTCCAAGTGCACTTGATCTCAATAGCTTATGGTGTTTATATACATATTGTGCAATTGACACTTCAATTGATTCTGTAGCAAAATGATTGTGCCAAAAGAGTACCATTTTTTCTCTGATGGATCTACTTTGATTAATCATCTGACCAATCCACCATTTTTTGAATGATGATCTTCTCAATGATGAAAGTGTTCCATCTATAGACATATCATTGATCCAAGTTTGGCCTATACCAATTGTATTGTCTGGGGCAACAGAAGCACTCGGGTTGTAATCTTTTAATGGAGGGGATGGCTCTGCATATTGATTAGATAATAATTCATTTATTGTATTATCAAATCCTATCGATTGAAAGTATTGAATATCTTTTTTTGTTGCACCAAATAATGTTCTTTTCAGTAAATGTCTGACAGTTGGGTAATCCCATGCCCCACTATAGGTTTTCAAGCCTGAGTAAAATGTCTTATGCTGATTTTTTTCAATCATTGAATGTATGATTGAAATTACACATAAAAATTGGAGGGTCCTTATCTAGGCACAAAATCTATTTCCTCAACAAAAGTTTATGGTTGGAGGGGTAATCATCCAAGATTTATTTTACTTGTTTATATATCACACCTTCCTTCATCACA
>JAFMEV010000128.1 GCA_017856545.1 Chitinophagaceae bacterium | reverse complement strand
CTTCAAATTAAAATGAAGGAAGGTGAACCCCATGCCTTAATTAAAAAATTACAAATAGAAGCGCAATTTGATAATGCAATTGAAATTATCAAAGTTGATGGATTGCGGGTTGAATATCAAGATGGTTTTGGTTTAATGCGTGCATCAAATACAACACCAGTCATTGTCCTAAGATTTGAAGCTGAAAATAAAGATGCCTTGGAAAGAATTCAGAGCTCTTTTAGAAGCGTTTTGTCTCTCGCTTCCCCAGGCTCTTCTATTCCTTTTTAAGATATCGATAAGGATTATCCTACGATCGTAGGATAATCAACTAACAGTTGATTCAGCTAAAGTGACTTCATGTTAGTTAATCATTTGAATAAATTAAAACTTTTGTATGTGATCATTTTTATCATGATCAACAAAACAGCTTTTGCAATTGATCTTCAGCCGGGAGATATCAAAGCACCTTCTGGATCATTTAACGCAGCTCAAATATCTTATTTATTTGTTGAAAAAGGAGACAAATACACCCATGGAACCAAAAGTTCCGACATAAGTAATATAAAACAAAATGCTATGCTTTTAAGATTGGATCGTGCTTTAGAAATTGGTCGAGTCCAAGCCTATGCTTTTATACAATCATCATTCAATTATTTAGAAAATAAAAATCTTTCTACTGAATCAATTTCCATTCCAGATTCAAAATCCAATGGTGTTGGCGACACTTCTTTAGCCTTTGCTTTTTGGCCATATGCTAATCGTGAAAAAGATGAATATTTTGCAGTGGCAGGATATCTTTTATTGCCAACAGGCGATTATGATAGAAATCGCGCAATTAACAGCGGATTAAATATTTATCAGGGAGCAATTCAAACAGGTTACCAAAGAAAAATAGCTAGCAACATAAATTGGACATTTGCAATAGATTCAGTATTTAGCAGTGATAATAAACAATATTTTGGAAGTAACAAACTAGAAAGAGATGCGCTATACAATTTGCAAACTGGATTTCAATACATTTTTAATCCAACGTACTCAATCTCTCTAGGTTATTTTTATACTATAGGAGGAGAAACCACTCTAAACGGAGTTGATAATAACGATATTACTAAAATACATCGCTACCAACTAACAGGGCAAGCTAATTATAGTTTTGGGCGTTTAACACTACATTATGGATCTGAAATATCAAACGAAAATAGCTATATTGAAGATCACAGACTGATCACAAGATACTCATTTAAATTTTAAGGAGGGTATTTGATTGAATATTATAATTCCCGTAATTTTTTTAACAATTGCATTAATTCAATTTGGCATTCTTTTAAACTCAATTACCTTCATAAAAATATATCCAAATGAAAGAGCAATTAAATATTGGGTAGTGTCCTTACTCTCAAGTTCTATAGGAATTTTAGGTTTTGCCTATGGGCTAATATCAGTAAAAAATCTTGAAAAAGGATCGCTCTTTTTAACATTTGCAAACATTATTTACTTTTTATCACCCATATTTCTTATCCTTTATTCCAAAAGTATCAAAAAAATAAATACAAAAATAAATACAAAAATCTATTGGATTGCAGTTATTTTATTTGCCATCGGCTTCGAGCTTGTAAGAAAAAAAGGTACTTTTATTGATAGGCAAATTTATTCTGCAATTGCATTTTCTTTAGCCTACTTTTTAGTCCTACTAGAAATAAAAAATCAAAAGTTATATCAAGGTTCAAAATATTTAAGAATATTTAGTTTTACGACTCTACTTGAATTCATTTTGATCATTGCTCGAATCTCAATTCTTCTATCAAATAACTTCGGAATTGTTGAAAACTTAAATCAAATACCAATCCTTCCTTTGGTTATGCTTTGGTTCGTACTCGTTGTAAATCTTTGGTCTTATATTGCAATCAATGGTTATTGGACAGAAAGGATTGCTTCTTTAAATACAGAAAATTTAATTGAAAATACAAAAATAAAGGCATTATTAAATGAAAAATATAAATTAATTAATTCCTTAATGACAGCAAATAAAACAGCTGTATCAGGGGCTCTCTCCGCTTCTATAGCTCATGAAATCAACCAACCCCTCGGTGCTGTAAAAATTAACAGTCAGCATTTAGACCTTTTAATAAAAAATAAAAAAGAAAAAAAGCTTATTAAAAGTATTATTGAGGATAATGATAAAGCAGCAAAAATTATTTCAACTCTAAAGAGTGTATTTAGTAATAATACTACTTATCAGATTATTGAATTTGATAGCTTTATCGAATCTTATAAGCCTTTTCTAATTCAAGCTGCTTCAGAAAAAAATATTTTTCTTAAAATTCATTTGGATTCATCAGTAAGTGTGAAAATTAACTCAGATCAAATACAACAAGTCATATCTAATTTATTCCAAAATTCAATTCAAGCATTATCTAGAATAGAAAAAAAGAAAAAAGTTATAGAAATTAAAACTTTTATTAAAAACAATAAATTAATCTTTTTAATTTCTGATAATGGTCCAGGCGTTGATCCGAAAATTAAAAATAAGATTTTTGAGCTTTATGAAAGCTCAAAAAATGAAAATATTGGCTTGGGTTTATGGTTATGTAAATATATTATTTCCTTACATAAGGGCACTATAAAAGTTAATAAACAAATTTTAAAGGGTGCAGAATTTCTTATCGAACTGCCCATTTCTTATCATGCATAATCAAAACGATAAAAATATCACTATATTTCTAATTGAGGATGATCCCTCACAGCTTAGAAGTATTATGTCTTTATTAGAATTTAAAGGGTTTAATATTAAGCCTTTTAATAATGCAGAGGATTTTCTGCGCCTCCCGAACATTTCAAGGCCATCATTAATTATCTCTGATATGCGACTTCCAGATCTCGATGGTGTCGAGTTACATAAGAAACTTACTAATCAAGGTATAGATATTCCAATAATTTTTATAAGCGGAGAATCCTCTATACAACAAAGTGTTGATGCCATGAAACAGGGCGCTATTGAATTTCTAGTAAAGCCTTTTGACATTAACGACTTAATCATTGCTATTAAAAAAGCGATCTGTATTGAACATAAAAAGGTTAAATTAAACATATTATTAAAGCACTTATCTCCTCGCGAAAATGAAGTGTATGGGCTTTTAATCCAGGGTTTGAATAATACTCAGCTTATGGAAAAAATTAATATTTCCTTGCCTACAGTAAAACAATATAAATCTGAGGTGATGAGAAAATTAGGCGTAAAATCACTTTCCGAACTTATTAATTTAAGTAATTAATCCTCCACCCCCCCCCTGAATATCATCCTTTTGAAGGATATCCATTGAACGAGTGTGAATTTAATATTCACCTATGGAAAAATTTGAATATAACTTTGACTTACTTAAACAAAAAAGAATTGAACGTGGCTTATCTCCTCTAGATATTGCTAACGAGTTATGTT
>JAFMEV010000127.1 GCA_017856545.1 Chitinophagaceae bacterium | reverse complement strand
AGGGCAAAGTTACTAGGAAATTTTAGTGGATTTGTATAAATTGTAGGGTTAAATAGGCTTGCGCATGTCAGAGAATAAAAAATTGGTAATAAAGATTCATCCACTAGACAATGTCTTAGTGGCTTTAACCGATTTAAAGAAGGGCGCAACCATTGTACATCAAGACCAATCATACCATTTAGTAGAAGATATTGCTGCAAAGCATAAATTTTTCATAACTCCCTTAGAAAAAGGTGGCAAAGTAATCATGTATGGTATTACGGTTGGAAAAATTAAAACAGATGCAGTTGTAATAGGGCAATTAATGAGTACTCAAAATACCGTACACGAAGCAGACCCTTATGCTTATAGAAATTTTCAATACCATTGGAATGCACCGGATATTAGTAAATACCAAAACAAAACATTCAATGGCTACCACCGTTCCGATGGTAAAGTAGGTACTGCTAATTATTGGTTATTTATTCCAACAGTATTTTGTGAGAATAGAAATTTAGATATTATCAAAGCTTCATTAAACGAAAGTTTAGGATATGCAGTGGATAATAAATACAAACAATTCACGGCAGAGTTAGTCAATCAAATTCAAGAAGGGAAAAATATTGGAGTAGCAGAAATACCATTTGAGCAAAAACCAAATGACAAAAGAGTATTTAAAAATATTGATGGCATAAAATTTTTAAATCATAACGGAGGATGCGGAGGAACAAGACAGGATGCTTCAACACTAAGTAAATTATTAGCAGCTTATGCAGATCATGCCAATGTTGCTGGTATTACTTTGCTAAGCTTGGGTTGTCAACATTTACAAATTGAAGATTTTAAAAAAGATATATTAGAACGTAACCCAAAATTCAATAAACCATTATTGGTTTTTGAACAACAAAGCACTAAGAGTGAAGAAGCGCTTATTAAAGATGCGATCCAACAAACACTTGAGCAATTAATAGAAGTTAATAAAATAGAAAGAGCCCCTGCCCCATTAAGCAAATTGAATATTGGGGTGAAGTGCGGTGGTAGTGATGGATTTAGTGGTATATCAGCCAATCCAGCAGTGGGACATACTGCAGATTTGTTAGTAGCATTGGGTGGACAAATTTTATTAGCAGAATTTCCTGAACTATGTGGTGCAGAACAAGAACTCATTGATAGATGTGTGAATGAAGCAACTGCCAATAAGTTTATTCGATTGATGGAAAGCTATAATCAAATGGCACATGCTGTGGGCAGTGGATTCCATATGAATCCTTCTCCTGGGAATATCAAAGATGGATTAATTACAGATGCCATAAAAAGTGCAGGTGCTTGTAAAAAAGGTGGAACTGCACCTGTTGTAGATGTATTGGATTATACAGAACCTGCAATTCATCCAGGATTACATTTAGTTTGTACACCTGGCAATGATGTAGAAGCAACCACAGGAAAAGCTGCAAGTGGCGCAACCTTGATTTTATTTACCACTGGATTAGGCACTCCAACTGGTAACCCCATTTGTCCAGTAATTAAAGTGGCTACTAATACTTCATTAGCAAATCGCATGTCAGATATTATAGATATCAATACAGGATCCATTATAGAAGGCACTAAATCTATTGAAGAAGTAGGCGAAGAAATTTTGGACTATTGCATCAAAGCTGCAAGTGGAGAAATTATTCCAAAGGCAGTACAATTACAACAAGACGATTTTATTCCTTGGAAAAGAGGCGTATCATTATAAAAACAAAACTATGTTTCAATTAAATCATAAAAAGGCAGTAGTGACTGGTGGAGGAAGCGGAATAGGTAAAGCCATTTGTAAAGTACTTGCTCAACAAGGAGCAACAGTTTACGTAATTGATATTAATCAAGAACAAGCTTCAGAAAC
Source organism: Chitinophagaceae bacterium (assembly GCA_017856545.1). GTDB lineage: Bacteria > Bacteroidota > Bacteroidia > Chitinophagales > Chitinophagaceae > Sediminibacterium. The sequence continues at coordinate 1,660 of JAFMEV010000127.1, read as the reverse complement.
TGTTGCAGAAATTGGTCAAGAAAAAGCCATAGCACATGCATTGGATGTAACCAATCAACAAGCCACCATTGCTTTATTTGAAAAGATAGGTGCTATTGATATATTAGTCAATTGTGCGGGTATTTCACATATTGGTAATGCGATCAACACCCATGAAGCAGATTTTGAAAAAGTATTTCAAGTAAATGTAAAAGGAGTTTACAATTGTTTACATGCAGGCATTCCACAATTACAAAAAAATAAAGGAGGTGCTATTGTAAATATTAGTTCTATAGCAGCTAAAGTTGGTTTGAGTGATCGATTCGCTTATAGTATGAGTAAGGGTGCTGTGCATGCGATGACTTTAAGTGTTGCTAAAGATTATTTAGCAGACAATATCAGATGCAATAGTATTTCTCCTGCTAGAGTGCATACTCCATTTGTTGACGGATTTTTGAAAAAGAATTATCCAGGCAAAGAAGCTGAAATGTTTGAAAAGTTATCCAAGACACAACCTATTGGAAGAATGGGACAACCCGAAGAAATTGCTAAACAAGTATTGTATTTATGCAGTGATGAAGCAAATTTTATCACAGGAAGCGATTATGCAATAGATGGCGGATACGTAACATTAAATAGTTAATTTAAAAATAGACTAAATGAAATTGATAAGATTTGGAAGTATTGGAAATGAAAAACCAGGTGTACATATTGATGGAAAAAATTATGACCTAAGTAAACATATCAAAGATTACGATGAAGCTTTTTTTGCAAATGGCGGATTAGCTTCTTTAGCATCATTAGTAAAGACCAATAGTTTTCCTGAAATTTCAAGCAATGAAAGAATTGGATCTCCAATTGCTAGACCATCTAAAATTTTATGCATTGGTTTAAATTATGCAAAGCACGCAAAAGAAACAGGCGCAGCTATTCCCACTGAGCCTATTCTTTTTTTAAAATCATCTAGCTCTTTATCTGGACCATACGATCCTATTATGATACCAAAAGGTTCAGAAAAAACAGACTGGGAAGTAGAGCTAGCAGTAGTTATTGGTAAAAAAGCTTCTTATGTATCAGAAGCAGAAGCCATGGATTATGTGGCTGGTTATGTTTTACACAATGATGTAAGTGAAAGAGCCTATCAATTAGAAAGAGGCGGCACATGGGATAAAGGAAAAGGCTGTGATACATTTGCGCCTTTAGGACCATGGTTGGTTACCAAAGATGAGATTGAAAATCCACATGAATTAAGATTGTGGTTAAGCTTAAATGGCAAAATGATGCAAGACGAAAATACCAATGATCTTATTTTTAATATACCTCAACTCATCTCCTACTCAAGTCAGTTTATGACTTTGCTTCCTGGAGATGTGATTAGCACAGGCACTCCAGCGGGTGTTGGATTGGGCTTTAGTCCAAACATATATTTAAAAGCAGGCGATGTGGTAGAATTAGGTATTGATGGATTGGGAACAAGTAAGCAAGAAGTGATTGCATATCAAAAACATTAATGCATGAGAATCATTGATGCACATCAACATTTTTGGAAATACCATCCACAAAATCATGCATGGATCAATGAGGACATGAAAATTATTCAAAAAGATTTTTTACCAGAAGACCTTGCCCTTGTTTTATCAGCTCAACAAGTAGAGGGATGTATTTCAGTACAAGTTGATCA
>JAFMEV010000126.1 GCA_017856545.1 Chitinophagaceae bacterium | reverse complement strand
GAATTTACGGAGTTCTACATCTTCGATTTCTCGAAGTGCACTCAAATTTTGTTCATCCAAAGAACAATGTCTAAGTCCTGCGTGTCTACCAGTTCCACCACCAAGGCGTCTTTCACAGACTTAAAAAAAATCCCGAACCGAAATTCGGGATTTTGAGCGGAAGACCAGGCTCGAACTGGCCACCCCGACCTTGGCAAGGTCGTGCTCTACCAAATGAGCTACTTCCGCTTATACAAGAACTATTTTTTGGAGTGCGAAAATAAGGATTTAGCACACACCAACAAAATTTTTTCTATTTATATTCAGGCTTATACTGAGAACTTGTATTTACTTCTGGATTAGGCTTTTTGAACCCACTTGAGAACACTTTAGAGCAGTTACCTACTACTAAAGCCAATAATGCAAATACTGACACATAAAAGAAAAATCTTGAAGAACTAACCCAGTTAGTTGCTATATCTTTTTGCGCCTCTTCTGTTGTATGTAAATCTTGTGACATATAAATTATTTACGGATGCAAAAATAACAACAAGTTCTTAATAATCTTGCTCTTAGAGCACAATTTTATTAAAATGTTGCTTGTTTTTGATAAAGTAGTCCCAAACCAAGGACCCATTATAAACACCATCCAATGATTTCATGGTTTTTGGGCTTTTGGAGCGTTTTAATTTACCAGATAAGATATGGGAAAAATAACCAAAATGAGCTGCAACGATGGCTCTAAAAAACGAAAAATCACCACTGAATAAACCCTTCCATGCGGATATAGCATCCAAAGCAAATCTGCATGGTATTTTCCATATCAATTCTTGAACAGGTAAATTTTTCGTCAACATGATTAAATTGTTTCTAAAATTGAGGAATACTTTTCTACCACCTCTTGGTAAAGTACCAGCCCCAACATGAAACACTTTAGCTTTGGGACATGCATATAAATGAAACCCTAATAATTGCATTCTCCAACACAAATCAATTTCTTCTTGATGTGCAAAAAATTGATCATCAAAACCATTTAATTGATGAAATAAATTTGAACGAATCATCATAGCCGCACCAGTAGCCCAAAAGATGGGACCTGACTGATCGTATTGACCATGATCTTTTTCACAAACATCAAACACCCTGCCTCTTGAAAAAGGATATCCTAATGCATCAATCCATCCACCAGCTGCACCAGCATATTCAAAACTATCTTTTTCACTAAATGACAACACTTTTGGTTGACATGCACCTATGGTTGCATCAGCTTCTAAAAGTGCCACCATGGGATCAATCCAATGAGGATCCACTTCTACATCTGAGTTTAATAAAACATAATAATCTGCCTTAACTTGTTTTAAGGCCCAATTATATCCACCCGCAAAACCCTCATTTTTTGGATGAGTGATTAAAGTAACTTGTGCAAATTCATTCTTGATCACATCAATTGAATGATCTGTTGAACCATTATCAGCTACAACTATTTCTAAATGCTCATACTGAGTAGCCATCACAGAAGGGAGAAAAGACCTTAGATGATGTACCCCGTTGAAATTTAAAATGACTATAGCTACCCTAGGTTTCAATGATATTTGTTTTTGCGAATGTAAGCCCAAATTATGGGAAATTGCACTAAAAAAACTAACTTCGATATATGCAAAAGGGACAAATTTTAATTCAGAACCTAGATTTATTGAATCATCCCATTGGGTACTAGTATCCAACACTAATCTCTTTCTTGACTTACTATCAAATGTATAGTAAGATTCTCTTCATTTTTTTAAAATAAACAGATGAACAACAATACAACAGTTAGTTCCAATACACAAAAGTATTTGGACTTAGAAAATACCTATGGCGCGCATAATTATCACCCCATTCCAGTGGTTTTAGAAAAAGGAGAAGGTGTTTACCTTTTTGATGTAGATGGAAAAAAATACTTTGACTTTTTAAGTGGCTACTCAGCGGTGAATCAAGGCCATTGTCATCCAGCAATTATCAAAACATTACAAGAGCAAGCAGCTAAACTAACCCTCACCTCACGTGCATTTCACAATAATTTATTAGGTGAATATGAAAAGTATATTACGGAGTACTTTGGATATGATAAAGTATTGCCCATGAATACCGGAGTAGAGGGAGGAGAAACTGCTATTAAACTTGCAAGAAGATGGGGATATGCTGTAAAAGGTATTCCAGAAAATCAAGCAAAAGTTTTATTTGCAGAAGGAAATTTTTGGGGCAGAACTTTAGCGGCCATTTCTTCTTCAACCGATCCAAGTAGTTATAAAGGATTTGGACCTTATATGCCAGGATTTGGCATTGTACCTTATAACGATTTACAAGCATTAGAAACTGCATTAGCAGATTCCAATGTGGCTGCATTTATGGTGGAACCTATTCAAGGTGAAGCTGGAGTAGTGATTCCAACAGAAGGATATTTAAAAGGGGTAAGAGATTTATGTACAAAATACAATGTTTTGTTTATTGCTGATGAGATTCAAACTGGATTAGCAAGAACAGGTAAAATGTTGGCATGTGATCATGAAAATGTAAGACCTGATATTTTAATTTTAGGAAAAGCATTAAGTGGAGGCACCCTTCCAATATCTGCTATTTTAGCGGATGATACCATCATGATGCAAATTAAACCAGGAGAACATGGATCAACCTATGGTGGTAATCCATTGGCATGTGCAGTTGCCATGAAAGCCTTGGAAGTTTTAAAGTCTGAGAAAATGGCGGAAAATGCAGCAGCTATGGGTGCTTTACTTAGAAGCGAATTAGAAAAACTACAATCCCCATTAATCAAATTGGTGAGAGGTAAGGGTTTATTAAATGCCATTGTGATCAATCATCCAGACCCTGAAGTTTCTTGGGAGCTTTGTTTACACTTAAAAGATTTGGGATTATTAGCAAAACCAACGCATGGAGATAAAATTAGATTTGCACCTCCATTAGTAATTAATGAAGCACAAATAAAAGAAGCAGTAGGAATTATTGCCGAAGCATTAAAAAGAATTAGCTAAGCTTTTAAAATATATTTTTTAAAATCGTTTACCTCTTCAAAAATGAGTCTCCAATGGGACTCATTTTTTATTGACCTCTATCTTGGGCAAAAATGTCATAATTAATATAGCAAAGCTCACAAGAATACAAGCATACAATGCCCATTGCTTTTGAGGACACTCCCCCATTGCGCAAGCAGATAGAATTAAAAAATTTCTGATTGTCCAAGAAAAATTCAAAATAGCAAAAACCATATTGAATCTTTTTGCAGGAATATAGGGTAAGGCAAATAAAATAATATTCATGACTCCCATGTATAACATAAACTTACCTGGTTGACCAAAATTAGTTTCAGCAACTTTCCATCCAGTAATCACCCATTGTCTGCTTTCAATGATCACTAATGGCTGGGTTGTTAAAAACAAAAGAAAGGCGGTAAGCATTAAACCAATGGTTTGAGAATATTTCATAGGGCGAAATTAAATATAAATTTTGGATGGGCGGCTCATTTCATTCGCCGCCATCCGCTTCGGCTAACTCGTCTTATCCA
>JAFMEV010000125.1 GCA_017856545.1 Chitinophagaceae bacterium | reverse complement strand
ATACTTATCTAATTGTGCTTGATTAAAAAAAGCTAACTGCTCTGGTGTTCTACCCCAGGTACCACTGCCAGAACAAGGCACATCTGCAAAGACCAAATCAAATTGTTTTTTAATTTCAAATGGCATGGTCAAATCAATCTCTTGTACACTAGCAGGTCGAATACCAGCTTCTTGTAATCTTTTATCAGCATTGATTAAAATAGAAGAACGAATATCTGAGATATGAATATTGATATTGGATAAATAATCAAATAATAAAATGGTTTTCCCTCCACTTGCAGCACATGCATCCCATACCATCATGGGTTTCCCTTCTTTGGCAGGAATATGTTTTAATAAAACAGCAATGGCTTGTGAACTTAGATCTTGAATAACTACTTCTTTGTTTATATCCAACACTTCTTGAATAGCAGTGGTGTTTACAAAAGATAGTGCATCATTACCTATCTCTTCAAATTCAATGGCAGATGCTTTTAATTTAGCCAAGACCGTATCTTTTTGCCAAGGCCTTATTCTTACAAATAATAAAGGTTGTTCTTTATGTGATGCCATAAATGCTGGGGCATCAATCGCTGTAGAAATTTGAGCTACTAAAGGAAAACTTGTTGCGGTATTTCTAAAATGCGCATAACAAAGTGCAGTAATATTTTTTCTATCCTTACTGCCGTGTTTTTTATTTGCAGCAAAATATTTCTTCAAATAATTTGCTAAGGGCTCTGAACCATTATAAGCACTGATTAAATTATCTGCGATATTTTGATGTACTGCAAAATGCATTACAGTTCTAATAAACTTGCTACTGGATCTTTTCCGATTAACAATAATTCAGGACGCTCTAATAATTCTTTTACTCTTACCAAGAATCCAACGCTCTCTCTACCATCAATAATACGGTGATCGTAACTTAATGCCAAGTACATCATTGGTAAAATTTTCACTTCACCATTCACCGCCATTGGACGCTCTTGAATTTTATGCATACCTAAAATAGCAGACTGAGGAATATTGATAATTGGCGTACTCATTAAACTTCCAAATACACCACCATTAGTAATAGTGAATGTACCACCTGTTAATTCTTCTGCTGTTAATTTACTATCTCTTGCTTTTCCTGCTAACTCAATCACTTTCTTTTCGATATCCGCCATACTTAAGCTCTCCACATTTCTGATAACTGGAACTGTTAAACCTCTTGGAGTACTTACTGCAATACTGATATCTGCATAATCATGATACAATAACTGATCTCCATCAATGAAGGCATTTACAGAAGGCCATTCTGTTAAGGCAATTGCACATGCTTTTGCGAAGAAACTCATAAAGCCAAGGTTTACACCGTGTGCTTCTTTGAATTTATCTTTAAACTGCTTTCTGGTATTCATAATGGCAGTCATGTCTACTTCGTTGAAAGTAGTTAACATGGCTGTTGTATTTTTCGCTTCTACCAATCTTCTACTAATAGTCTTTCTTAAATTGCTCATTTTCTCTGGACGCACATTGCGAGAGAATAAGTCTTGACCAGGGAAAGCAGTTTTACCAGGATTGTTCAATGCATCTAATACATCTACCTTGGTAATCTTACCTGCATAACCAGATGGTTTTATTTGTGCAGTATCTACTTTCTTATCTGCAATAATAGCAGCAGCTACTGGAGTTGTTTTTACATTGTTTGGAACAGCAGTTACCGGAGCAGTACTTACTGCTGGAGCTGCAGCAGGAGCAGGAGCCGCGGCTGGCTTTTCAGCAGCAGCCGGCTTTGGAGCTGTTTCATCAATATCTGCTAGAATAGCTCCAATTAATATACTATCGCCTTCTTTTGCTTTATGCACTAACACACCTGCTTGTTCAGCATTCACTTCAAAAGTGGCTTTCTCACTTTCTAATTCTGCAATCACTTCATCACGATCCACCCACTCTCCTTCTTTCTTTGTCCATTTTAACAAAGTAACTTCTGTGATTGACTCTCCTACTGTTGGTACTTTAATAGAAATCATGATTGTTTATTTAAATAGCAAAAGCTGTTGTAATAATTTCGTTTTGTTCTTTAGCGTGTACTTTAGAATAGCCAGTTGCCGTTGAAGCACTTGCTTGTCTACTGATCACACCGTATTTAATAGATTTTAAATTCATTTGTAAGAATCCTGCTGCACCCATATTCAATGGTTCTTCTTGTACCCAGAACCAAACTGCTTTACCATATTTCTGATGGATGGCATTGATTTGTTGTACAGGTAATGGATGTATTTGCTCTAATCTTACAATCGCAATATCTTGTCTGTTATCTGCTTTTTGTTTCTCCATTAACTCATAAGAGATTTTTCCAGAGCAGAACAATACTTTCTTCACTTGTGATGGATCTTTTACAAAAGCATCATCAATAACTTCTTTAAATCCACCTTGACTTAGTTCGTTGATATCACTAAATGTCCATGGGCTTCTTAAATTTGCTTTTGGAGAGAAATTAATCATTGGCTTTCTAAAGTTCCAAGTTAATTGTCTTCTCAATGCATGGAATAAATTAGCAGCAGTGGTGATATTGGTTACAATCATATTATGCTCTGCACACAATTGCAAATATCTTTCTAATCTTGCACTACTATGTTCTGGACCCTGGCCTTCGTATCCATGTGGTAATAACATCACCACACCATTTTGTCTTTGCCATTTTTGTTCGCCTGCTGCAATAAATTGGTCAATAATGGTTTGGGCACCATTAGAGAAATCTCCAAACTGCGCTTCCCAAATGACCAATGCATCTGCGTTGGCTAATGCATAACCATATTCAAATCCTAAAACTCCATATTCACTCAACAATGAATTGTAAATTCTAAAGGGTTGTTGTCCTTGTTTTACCTGATCTAATCTATTGTATTGTTGATTGGTATTTTCATCCACTAAAACTGCATGTCTATGGCTAAATGTACCACGCTTCACATCCTGACCACTCATTCTTACAGCCTTCCCTTCTGCCAACAAAGTAGCATATGCCATTAATTCACCAGTAGCCCAATCAATTTTATTTTCGGTCTCGAATAATTTTATTTTCTCTTGGATTAATTTTTCTACCTTCTTCAATGGCGTAAAATTTGCTGGCCATTTCATGAGTGCATCAAAAATATTTTTTGCATCTTCTGCTTTGATAGCAGTAGAAGGTGATTTTACAAAATCTTCAGCAGTTGCTTTACGCATATTTTCCCAAGCTTGCTCTGGTGCTTGTGGTTTGTAGGGTAATGGGTTTTGTTTTACTTCATCTAATCTTGCTTGTAAATCTGACCAAAACTTTTTCTCCATATCCTTTGCCAAATCTTGAGCGCTTGCTTCTCCATGCGTTAACAAGAATTCTGCATAGGTCTCTCTTGGATTCTTATGCTTCTCGATTAAGCTATACAATTGTGGTTGTGTATACTTTGGATCGTCTCCTTCGTTATGGCCATGTTTTCTATAACATACCATATCAATGAAGATATCGCTTTGGAATGCTTGTCTATATCTTGTTGCAATTTCTGCAGCTTTCACCACCGCTTCTGCATCATCACCATT
>JAFMEV010000037.1 GCA_017856545.1 Chitinophagaceae bacterium | reverse complement strand
TAAACTTATTTTAACTGAACTCGGCCATTGATAAATGTTCCTAGATTTCTTCCTTGTTTTTTCCCTTCTTCAATTGCGGTTCTAAAATGAATACCTCCATATAATCTACTTATACAAGCTTCTTCGGCAGCATCATAAAAAGAATCAAAACTTCTAACAATTTGTATATAGGGTTTTTCATAAGAATCAGTAAAAGCAAATTGTTCTCCAAAAATTTTAGTCAAAACACTTGCTATGCTGGAAGAAATTACACTGTGTCCACTGGTATATTCAGGAAATGGAGGGGTTTGTAAAAGGGGCTCCCATTGCTGATCAATTGATTCATTAATCGCTGTAATGGGTCTGAGATATTCACTTCTATACTTTTCGTCCCAACATGAGATAAAACCATCAAACATTGCAATAGAAGTCATAGCATAAGTTTGTGCAGCTGCTACCCAGTCTTGTTTAATTTGTTGACTGGCCTGAGAAGTAATATTAATCCAATGACCACCAGGGCTTGGTTTCTTAGTAGTATATCTTAAATGCCCTACATGGGTACTTGCCGATGCATTATCATCCCAAAAATAGGCGATCTCTTTTTGAAGTGGGGTTAAGTTTTTTCTAACCAAATACACTTCATTAAGGTCTTTGTAAAAAGCACTTGATTTATCTAAGCTATAAGCAGGAGGTCTAGGTGGCGCAAATTGAGCGCTACTATCCATTACCAAAGGTTTCATTTTTGTCCAAAACGGCTGAACTGCATCTAAATAATCAGGAGCTGTTGTTTTCCATTTAGAAGGATCGTCCACTTTAACAGTATACCTTTCCATCCCTTGGATCATTTTGTAATTATCCTTTGAAGCTCTGTCTAAAATTACGGTAGCGATTGATTTACCAAATTGAATGGATCTATCTACAATGGTCTTAGGGATGCCCACTTTCAAAGAGTCCATGATAATTTTTTGGTCTTTAATAGTTGAATCGCTTGTAAAAGTAAGCTTTTGCACTACGGTGTAAAATGCACTTATACTAGCAATTCTAAAATCATACAGTTTGTTTTTATCTGGTATCGGAAGCGCATCGAATCCATTAAGCTGTGTAGTAAGAGATCTATAGCTCGTATCCATAAACCTGCTACTTTCATAAGCTGCAATAGTGCTATATGCATAAATTCTACTTGCTACTGGCGCCGAGAAGATATCATAAATGATAATATCGTTTAAAGATTTTGACATCTCATGCACATACTTAACAGATGCAGGATCTGCCTTGGGTAATTGTTCTTTTTCTTTACAACCCTGTGTGATAACACTAATAATAAACAAGCCAATGAGTACTTTTTTCATATTACATTTTAAATCTTAATAGTTCTTTTCTTTCCTTGATGATTCAATAACTCGATTTTATTAATCGAAGAATTAATATTGATAAACCTTGAAGAGGCAGATAAGAAGGAGCTTCCAAAAGGTATTTCTATTTTTTGTTTTTGGCCATTTTTATAATATATAATTGCTGCAATATCGTTTTGATTAAAACGAAGTGCAGAAACAGCTGCATCAAGTTGATGAAGTACTAGATTACCTCTATTTTGACTAGCTATCACCTGATATTTACCTGAAGCAGAGAGTAATTTAACAAGCGCTTTTGCATTCCCAGGAATAAAGATGCCTGATTCCATGATACTTGTAGGTTTGAAATGACCTTTCCCATCCCCTTTTAAAAGCAAGCCATTGGATGCATCATACCTTCCAACGGATACTTCAGTGCCATAGTCATTACCAGATAAAAGCAGGTCAATATTTCCATCCGCGTTAAAGTCTTCTGTAACTATTCCATTAATATTTGAAAACTGTGCCTCTATCGGAAGGGATGTCATTTTAAACTTTCCGCCACCCTCATTCATAAGGATAGATGAAGCAAAATTGGTTGCCTTTTTTACGATGGCAGTTTTCAATTCCTCTTTTGTTAAGATTTCATTAATAGTAGATTTAGCATATGAATTATAATTAGGAAACTTAGCTCTCATATTAATCATCTGCTTAATCATATCATCTCTTGTATGTGCAGGGAATGCTTGAATTTTTGGATTGTCAAAACTTGTTTTTAAATACAATACAGGTATTGCATCAAAATTTCCATCCTTATTAAAGTCACTTGCATAAATCTGTGCTGGATATTTTTCTGATGCTTTATAAAAACTGTTTAATCCCATATTACCTACTACATAATCCATATCACCATCTTTGTCCACATCAGCAGCTGTAATACTACTCCAGAAACCAGTCTGTTGATCAATATTTGACGCTTTGGTAACATTGGCAAATTTTCCAGCATTGTTTTTCAAAAACTCAACGGACATCCACTCTCCTACTAAAATCAAATCCTGCCAGCCATCATTATCAAAATCAGTGAATATAGCATCGCAGATTAATCCAATCTCGTTCAGACCTGGTGCAACTTGTTTAGTAATATCCGTAAAAACAGCTTTGCCATTTTTTGAATCATTTCGGTAAATAAATGAACTTACCGATTTGGGATAAGCCCATGGCTCAACACGACCGGCTAAAAATAAATCCAAGTCTCCATCACGATCAAAATCTGCTGCTCTAACACATGATTTACTAGAAAGGTTGGAAGGAATGGCTAATGTATCTAATGTAAAAATTCCCTTACCATTATTTGTAAAAAACTGATCTTGATAAGCACTTGACTTTGGAGATCGCTCATATCCACCTCTTGTTATATAAAGATCCAAATCACCATCATTATCAGCATCAAACAATAAAGGAGACATTTCATCCGCTACTTCTTTTTTGGCAGATTGTAAATCTATCAATGGACGAGTGCTGTACTTTCCTGTTTTTTCTTGAAAAAATAATGTTGCGGCATTTGGATAAGATCCTGTCATAACAAAATCATCTAATCCGTCTACATTGATATCACCAACAGCAATACCAGGGCCATATTCAGATAACTTATGGGGTAATAATTTTTGAACATTAAAATCAACATAATCCGCTTCTTCGTGCACAAAACTTGGCAAGAATTGCGTACTTAAATTCGTAAACATACTTTTAGGAGTATGGAACAAAAAAGCAAATGCATCATTAGATGAAATAGAAGAAGCCTTATGATTCAATGTAATTTGCTGATTGATAGCTACATTTTTTAACATTTGCTGTTGATGATCTGGCCAAATTATTTTAATGGAATCAACCTGCTTTGCTTGACCTAAACCAAAATGTGCAATAGGGTCTACAGAACTTAAATAGCCTCTATAAGGACTATGTTCGTAATACTGAAACTGCCCATTATTATAATATACCAAGACCTCTGCACCAAACCCATCTTTATTGAATGCATTGCCTTCTAATTTAATTTGTAAATAGCTATTTACTTCTTTTTGTTTATTTTGATTGTTTTCATAAACAGAAGCAAGATCATTAATATTGTTTACTACATAGTCTAAATCTCCATCCTTATCTAAATCCACGTAAACCGCGCCATTTGAAAAAGTAGGCAAATCCATTCCCCAACTTTTTGTAACATCTTCAAAACTCAATTGTCCATTGTTTTTAAAAGCATAATTGGCAATCTTAATCTGCGGAATTTTTTCCAACAAGGTTTCCCAACTTGCATAAGTTCCAAAATCTTGTCTGTAGGATATAAAATCGTTATCGGTCACATCTCTTGGATAACCATTGGTAATAATAATATCTCTTTTTCCGTCATTGTCAAAATCGGCCACACTTGGACACCAACTCCAATCTGTTTCTGCAATGCCTGCTAAAAATCCAATTTCACTAAATACAGGATGATTAGAACTGTCTTCTCTTTGCGTATGGGTAAAGCCCTGATTTAATTGCAATGTATTTCTAACATACTGTAAGTTATAATTATACTTCATCTGGTTAATATACCCTTGATAGCTATTGGGGTTCATATTCATTTTCTTTCTATAGCTATCTTTTGCGTTCATGTCAACAGTAACAATATCTTGTAAGCCGTCATTATTGAGGTCTACAACATCGTTGCCCATGGCATTATAACTTCCATGTTTAAAGTATTGCTTCGAAGCTTCTTTAAATGTTCCATTTTTTTGATTAACATACAAATGATCACTATTATTAAAGTCATTCGTTACAAAAATATCTTTCCATCCATCATGATTAATGTCGGTAATATTGACGCCCAAACCATATCCAGGAATATCAATGCCAGCTTCTTTGGAAACATCAGTAAAAACTGCATGCCCAAGCGAGCTGTCAAAATCATTTCTTAATAATTTATCCATGCTATAGCTTACCGTATCAATATCGTTTCTTTGAAAAACAGTAGGTGCTCTTTGAATGGGTTGGGTAGTCAGTATATATGCATCTAAATCACCATCATTATCATAATCAAAAAAACTAGTCATTACGCTATGACTGGTATCGGCCAATTGATATTCAGCAGCCATTTCCTTAAATGTAGGTACGCCCGAGCCATTCACCCCTTGATTCACAAAAAGTAAGTTTTTGCGATCTTCTCCTTTTTCTTTAACTGTATTACTTACGTAAATATCTGGCTTGCCGTCATTGTTGATGTCTACAACAGAGGCAGAAGAAGACCAAAAATTGTTCGTTCCAACTCCTGCAATTTTAGTGCAATTTTCAAATTGAAGCTTGCCTTTATTCAAATACAGTTCATTGGATACCATATTGCCTGTAAAATACAAATCTGGCAAACCATTTAAATCAAAATCTCCCACGGCTACACCACCACCATTGTAGATGAATTCAAGGTTTATGGGGTTATAGGCAGCTGTAAGCTCTATTTTATTATTAAAATTTACACCGGTCTTTTTACTATCTAATAATTTAAACAGAGGATCGTTGCTGCAAGAAACTAAAAAAATAAGGATAAAAAAGAAAGAGAAAAAATGAAGGAATATTTTAGAAGTCTTCATTTAATTATTATTTAAAAGTAAAAAACGAAGATACTAAATAAAAAATAAGGCGCAATAAATTGCGCCTTATCTAAAACTATATATAGTGTAGGTTAATTAGAAACCTGCATTTTGTTTTAATTTACCACCAGAAAGTACAATTGCTCTTTCAGGAAGTGGGTAATAGTCAGGAACTGTTGTCTTAGCAGACTTTAAGTATAGACGCTTCTCTCTTTCTACTTCAAGATAAGACTTTAAAGTATTTTGAGCGTAGTTGCTACCATATCTTACTAAGTCGAAGAAACGATGTCCTTCCATAGCCAATTCAAGTCTTCTTTCCCAACGTACAGCTTCTCTTGCAACATCTTTGTTGGTCCAAGTAGCAGTATAGTTAGAAATTTTGTACTTAGCAGGGCTACCTTTTACAGCAGACTCAGCTGAAGCAGCTCTTGTACGAACTTCATTCACATATTGTCTTGCTTTTTCCATAGATCCAGCTTCTACTTCACACTCTGCAGCCATTAACAATAAATCTGCATAACGCATAGCGTGGTAGTTTTTAGCAGTTACCTGTCTCCAACCATTCGCTGTAAATGTATTTACATCAGCTGCAGAATAGATATGCTTCTTAGGGCTGTAAGGACCTGCATAAGCAGCGTCTCTGATCCAGTTACGACCTGGGTGAGCACCCCAATCCCAGAATGGAACTTCACGGCGACCAACTGACCAGTCTAATCTTGGATCTACTTCTTCAGTACCTAATGTGAAAGCTTTATCAGATGTCAAAGCTTCGTCATTCTTCACGTCTACCTTGTTGAAATCTGTGAAATCAGGTAAACCATTCTTAGTTTTATAAGCATTTACTAAGTTTTGAGAAGGTTGTAAGAATCCGCAACAACCGAAATCACCACCATAAGGGAAGGCAAGACCATAACCTCTATTACCATCACCTTCTTGTGCACCTTGTGCAGCAAATTGAATAGAGAATACATGTTCTGGACCATTCTCATAACGAGGGTCATAGTTCTTCCAATAAGCATCTAACAAAGCATATTTTTCACCTTTAGAAGTTACGCCATTAGCAATCAAATCTGAGAAGATTGGTAATGCTTCAGCATACTTTCTTTGATATAATAATGCTTTTGCTTGATACGCTTTAGCAGCAGATGCATTCACTCTACCTAATTGAGCTTGAGATTTAGGCAAGTTAGATGCAGCTGAAGAGAAATCAGCTACAATTAAAGCCCATACCGCATCACTAGATAAAGAGTTACCTGGATTGCTTGTAGTTGTATCAGTAACGTAAGGAATATTACCCCACATTCTTTTAGCTTCAAAATGTAAGAAACCTCTGATGAATCTTGCTTCAGCTGTTAAATTCTTTTCAGCTTCAGCACTTAATTCACTTGGTTTTTCTTTTTTCACTTTTGTGATCAAACGAAGTACATCGTTTGCTCTTGCGATACCATCATAGATAGAAATCCAACGTGCATAGAATGCGTTGTTAGATGGTAACCAGTTATAGGTTTCAACTGCTGTCATTGCAGGTTGGTCATTCGCATCTGTACCTTTGTAGGCATCATCAGAAGCGATATCACCATATACCCAGTTAGTAACAGGAGTATACCAGTTTTCACCGTATTTAAATTGAGATTCCCCATCTAAGTGACCGTAAGCACCAATTAATGTCGCGTCAATACCTTTCGCGCTCAATAATTGTGCATCGCTATACTGGCCGTAAGGGTCAGTCTCTAGGAAGGACTTATTACAAGCCCAAATTCCTAGTGCCATGAATACAATGGCAATCGAGATTTTTAAATTATTTTTCTTCATCTGTTTAAATTTATCTTGTTATCTAATTATTTAGAATGAAGCAGTGATACCGAATGTGATGATTTTTGGAACTGGGAAGTTACCAGCATCTACACCCATGTTGTAATCAACTTGTTGATTACGATAATCACCACGACCAGTGTTAAAGTTTCCAATTTCTGGATCTAAACCACTGTACTTAGTTATAGTGATTAAATTCTGAGTTTGCACGTAAATTCTCAATTTGTCTAAACCAGCTTTTTTCAAGCCTGCTGAACTCATGTTGTAACCAACTGTGAAATTCTTTAATCTTAAGAAACCACCTGGCTCGATATAATAAGATACAGGAACTTGACCACTCGCACCATCACTTGCATCTAACTTAGGTAACAATGCTTGGTCACCTGGCTTTTGCCAGCTGTCATACAATACTCTCTTAGTTCTGTTACCTTGGAATGTATTGAAGTCAGTCCAGTAACGAACGTAGTTAGCAATGTCTCCACCTGCTTTCCAGTAGATGAATGAAGCGAAGTCAAAGTTTTTGTATGTAGCAGAAAGGTTAATACCTGCGATGAAATCTGGATGCGGGTTACCGATAAATGTTTTATCAGATGCATCAATTTTCTTATCACCATTTTGGTCTTTGTATTTCCAACCACCAATGAACTTACCTCCTTGATCTAAAGAAGCTAATTCAGCAGCGTCATCAAAGAAACCATCGATTTGGTAACCATAGAAGCTCATGAATGGTCTACCAACTACAGAACGGTTAAATGGATCTATACGAGTACGGCTACCATCAACAAATTCACCAGAGATTGCATCTACTGTGTTTCTGTATGCTGAGAAGTTTAAGCCAACTTCATAGTTGAAATCTTTTCCTTTAGAACCCTTGTAGTTGATATTCAAATCAATACCATTATTGGTCATTTTACCAATGTTTTGTGGTTGATTATCAACGAAACCATACAATGTAGGGTTTAATTCTACAGGGAATAATAATTTAGAAGTTTTCTTGCTATAAAGTTCTAATACAACGTTTAATTTATTGTTCAACATAGTCGCGTCGAAACCTACGTTAGTAGTTCCTGCAACTTCCCACTGAACATTTGGATTACCAATTTTTCTGTGTGCAAAACCAGCAGAGCTAGTATTACCACCATTGATTGGGTAACTTGTAAATCCATTCTCATAAGCAAAAAGATTTGAGAAGCCGAAAGATGGGATTCTGTTATTACCAAGAACACCATAACCAACTCTTAATTTCAAATCATCTAACCAAGAAGAAGTAGATTTCATGAATGACTCTTCAGAAATTCTCCATCCTAAACTCGCACCACCGAAATTACCAAACTTGTTGTTAGGTCCAAATTCGTTAGATGCACCATCACGACGGAAAGATCCACTAAAGATGTACTTATTATTATATGAGTAATCAGCTTTAACTAAGATCGGAGTTAAGAAACGACTTAAATATTCGTAGCTATAACCAGTTGGAGTTGGGTTTTGACCAGAACTTACTTGCCAGAAGTTTCTGTCAAATAAGAAATAATCACTTGAGTTTGCACCCGTTCCACGACCTCTAAATTGCTTGATCTCATTACCTGCGATTACAGATACATCATGTAAATCAGCAAACACTCTCTTATAACGTAAGGTATTGAACCAAGTTAAAGAATAGTTGAATTGCATGTTCTCATAATAAGAACCTGTACCACCTCTACCTTCAGATGTTTCATATCTAGGTAAGTTAAAACCATTGCTATTGTTAAAGCCATAGTCCATACCAAAATTAGATCTAGCAGTAAAGTATTTCAAGAAGTCAACTTCTGCATACAAATTACCGATGATACCAATTTTTGTATTTTTCTTATCCTTGTCTCTGAAACGATCTGCTACAGGGTTACCTGCGTTACCAAGGTTTGAACCTCTAGTACCAGCAAAGTTACCAGCGATATCATACACAGGAACAATTGGTTGCATACGAGCAGCCATTAAGATTGCGTTACTTTCATCTTGGTTAGTGAAACCAGGAATTTCATCGATGAAGTTAATTTGCATAGATTGACCAACTCTAATTTTGTCTTTGATAACAAAGTTAGTGTTGCTTCTTAAAGAGTAACGCTTATATCTAGTTTGAATTACCAAACCTGATTGGTCAAAATAGTTCAATCCAAATAAGTAGTTTCCTTTATTTGTACCACCAGAAACAGTCAATTGTTGATTCATCATTGGAGCTACTTGCGTAATCTCTCTTAACCAATCAGTACCAATTTTATTTGCTGGGTGAATTAAATAAGTTCTTTTATCATCGTTAACATTGTAAATGTCTAACTTATATAAACTTGGGTTAGTAGCTGGGTCACCTGCTCTTAAACCAGATTGAGTTCCTGCATAAATGAAATCAGGAATTACTGGATTAACACTTCCCTCACCAGGACCATATTGACCATGCTTCACACGACCTTGTGCATCTACTTGACCAGCATTTTTTGCTAATTTCCATAAGTAGTCACCATACTCACGAGTATCTAATAAATCTAAGCTTTTGTTAAAAGATTGAGATCCATAATAAGCATCATAAGTAATTTTTGGAGCACCAACTTTACCTTTTTTAGTAGTGATGATTACAACACCATTCGCAGCGGCAGAACCATACAATGCAGATGCAGATGCATCCTTAAGTACTTGCATTGATTCGATATCTGCAGGGTTGATATCAGCTACTGAAGTTAATTGGATACCATCCACAACGAATAAAGGGTCGTTAGAACCGAAAGTACTAAAACCACGGATACGGATATTTGCACCAGCTCCTGGAACACCAGAAGAAGTTACAGTCACACCCGCAGCACGACCTTGTAATAAACTTTCGATGTTTGGTCCAGGGTTTGCAGTCATGTCTTTAACATTCACAACAGCAACCGCACCAGTTACATCTTTTTTACGTTGTGCAGTATAACCTGTCACAATTACTTCGTCAAGATCACTCATAGTTGAAGCAAGCGTGACATTAACAGTTGTAGTAGACTGAGCTACTCTAACTTCTTGTGATTTTGTACCCACTGCAGAGATCTGGATTACAGATCCAACAGAAGCGCTAATTGAGAAAGAACCATCGTCAGATGTTGATACACCTGCGTTTGATCCTCTTACAACTACAGAAGCTCCGGCAATAGGTTTGCCATCCGAACTGGTAACTTTACCAGTAATTTTTTTCTGTGCGAAAACAGCGACACTGATTAACATTGAAACAAAAGTCAATGTCATTAATCTAGCTGCATCTTTGAGAAAGATTTTTTTCATAATGAAGCAAAATTTAGTTTATTAATTCAACAATCAAAAGCAATATAGACGATTTCAGTTAATTGCAAAAAAAAAGTTAAAAAAAGGATTAAGTTTATATTAATTCTTTGGGAAAGCAATTTTTTGGCTTTTAATTTATTGTAATTAAATACTTTAAGTATATAATAAAAATAATATATAGTGACATAGCATTGATTCTCATTATATGTTAAAAAATTTCAAACGTTTGCGAAAAAGTTTGTGAAACATTTTGTTATTTTACAGGAATCATCCAAAGTATTATGACCAATACTACACTCAAATTGTTGGCACAGCAATTGCAATTGAGCATATCAACTGTATCAAGAGCATTAAAGGATCATCCAGATATTTCAGCAGCAACAAAAGCAAAAGTGAATGCCCTTGCAAATAGTTTAGATTATGAACCTAATGCATATGCCATTCAATTAAGAACCCAAAACAGTAAAATTTTTGGTGTAATTGTTCCTGCCATTTCTAATTTGTTTTACGATAGTTTTATTTCAGCAGTAGAAGAAGAAAGTAGAAAAAATGGTTACGCATTAATGATTCTTCAATCTAGTAACCAAGTAGATATTGAATTAGATAACTTAAAAATATTTAGGCAAAATAGGGTGTCTGGCGTATTTGCATGTTTATCTGGGAATGCAGAAAATTTAGAAATATATCAGAAGATGACAGAAAAAGAAATACCTGTTGTGTTTTTTGATATTGTGCCCAAGGATAATAAGTTTACTAAAGTGAGAATGGCAGATGAAAGATGTGCAACACTTGCTGCAGAAGAAATTATCAAAAGAAACGCAAAAAAAGTTGTAGCCATTTTTGGTGAACCTAATTTATCCATAAGTCAAAAAAGAAGAAATGCTTTTCAACATTTTATGGAAACCTATGCGCCTAAAGTACACTGCACTTATTTAAACGCTTCTAGTAGTGCAGAAGCAGAAGAGTTGTTTAGAAAACAATATAGTAAAACACAAAAACCAGATACCGTATTTGCCATGACCGATGAAGTATTGATTGGTGTGATGAAAGCAGTACAAGCATTAGCTATAAAAATACCTTCTCAATTAGGAGTAATTGGTATTAGCAATGGCTTTATTCCTAATTTATACCATCCCAAAATTAGTTATGTCGAAACCAGTGGATATGAATTAGGTAAACTTGCTTTTATTCAAATGATGGCGAACATGAAAATTGGTAAGCCCTTGGCTGAATTAACAGTAGAAGTAAAATTTGTTCCTGGTGAATCATTGTAAATAAGGGTAATGAATTTCAATATGTTTAAAAAATATAAAGCTTTTGTATTTGATTTAAATGGTACCATGGTAAATGATATGCCCTATCATATTGAAGCCTGGCATAAGAAAATAAATCAATTGGGTGGCAATCTTACATTAGAAGAGATGAAGCATCAATGCTATGGCAAAAACGATGAATTATTAGAAAGAGTTTTTCCTGGTAAATACAAATTAGAAGATAGAATTAAAATAGGTAATGAAAAAGAAGCCATTTATAGAATAGAATTTAAGCCTTTTTTAAAACTGATTGACGGGCTTGATCAATTTTTGCAAATAGCTGATCAAAAAAATATACCAATGGCTATAGGGTCTGCTGCCATTATGGACAATATTGAATTTGTTACAAAGAATATGCATCTTGAATCTTATTTCAAAGCCATCATTAGTGCAAATGATGTACAAAAAAGCAAACCCCATCCAGAAACTTTTTTGAAATGCGCCAACGCCTTAGCTATAGAACCATCTGAATGTTTAGTTTTTGAAGATACTCCAAAAGGAGTTGAATGCGCTTTGAATGCAGGTATGGACTGTGTAGTTATTTTAGGAGAACATGAAGCGGATGAATTTAAGCATTATGAAAATGTAATTCATTGCTTAAATGATTATGTAGGACTAGCAACTATTTTATCTAATTAGTGTTATTTACCAATACAAAATTTAGAAAAAATAAAATCTAATTGATCTTCATTGGTTATCTGACCCGTAATGGTTCCTAAGTAATGTAAAGCTTGTCTAATATCTAATGCGAGTAAATCTCCAGTTACTTCATTTTCTAATCCCACAGCAACATCGTTTAATGCATATAGCAATCTCTTTAATGATTCTACATGTCTTGCATTGGTAACAATGGTTCCTTCTTTGTTTAAACTTGTTCCTACAGCTTTTTGGGTTAATACCTTTTTAAGCGCATCAATATTTTCTTGATTCTTGGCCGCAATAGTTACTACCCCTTGCATAAAGGTTTCATTTAAAATAGTTCTATCAGTTAACTGATCTATTTTATTGGCTACCAATATTAATTTATCTGCATTAATTTCTTGCGTCCATTGTCCAATTTGCTCATGAGAACTTTGATTGATATCAAATAGAGCAATCACAATATCTGCTGCTTCTATTTTTTCTCTACTTTTTTCAATCCCCATTTGTTCGATACTATCCTCTGTACTAGATCTTATACCTGCTGTATCAATTAATTTATACAGCACCCCATCAATATTTAAATACTCTTCCACCGTATCTCTAGTAGTGCCAGGAATATCACTTACCAAAGCTCTGTTTTCATTTAACAATGCATTCAATAAGGTAGATTTTCCAGCATTAGGCTTACCCACAATGGCCACCTGAACACCATTCTTGATTACATTCCCTAATTTAAATGAATCCAATAAGGCCTGTGTTTTTTCTTGCAACTGATGGACTAAAATTTCTAATTCTTTTTTATTCGCAAAAGCAACATCTTCTTGAGAAAAATCCAATTCTAATTCAATCAATGCAGAAAATTTGATGAGTTTTTCTCGCATCAATTGTAAGTCATTCGAAAAGCCTCCTTTTAAATTATACAAGGCTGTTTTTCTAGCTGCTTCTGTATTGCTGGCAATTAAATCTGCTACTGCTTCTGCTTGTGTTAAATCTAATTTACCATTTAAAAAAGCCCTTTGAGTAAATTCTCCTGGCTTCGCCATTCTTGCACCATGCTGCATGAACAATTGTAAAATAAGATCCTGTATATGTGGCGATCCGTGACAAGAAATTTCTACTACCTCTTCTCCTGTATAAGATTTGGGTGCACGATAAATTGTAGCGACTACTTCATCAATCACATGAACACCCTCTTTTAATTTTCCAAAATGAACCGTATGAGAAGGGGCAGTTAGAATAGATTGCTTAGAGAATAATTTGCTGGTAATTTCAATGGCTTCTTTCCCACTTAATCGAATAACCGCAATAGCTCCCAAACCTGGGGCTGTTGCCAATGCCACTATGGTATCATTCCATGTACTTAAGTTCTCACGCATAGCGCAAAGATAATTGCAATTGATGGGAATAAGCTATAAGAAACAAAAATGCCAGCCTTTAGGGCTGGCATTTTAAAAATCTATAGAGAAAGTTTTTCAAGCCTTATTTTTTCAATAAAGGCGCAGAAAAACTAATCTTCAGAAACTTGGAATACGATAGCTTGTCTATGGCGATAAATTACATTACGACCATTTTGAACAGCTGGTTTCCATTTTGGACCTCTAGAAATTACACGTACCGCTTCATCTTTTGTGCCATAACCAGGATCGTTCTCAGCTCTTACATCACTGATTGAACCATCTCTAGCCACAACGAAAGAAACGACTACAGAATATCTTCCAGATGGAGCACCATTTTCTACAGGTAAGTCTCTGTTCAAAGTTCTTTCCAGGTAACGAATCCAACCTTGTTGTCCACCAGGGAACTCAGCTGGGATTTGAACCACGGTAAAGATCTTATCAGTTTCTTCTTCTGGAGGTGCTACTGGGCCTGTACTAGCTTCAACTGGAGCAACGATACCTTCATCTTTAGTACCTTCTTGATTGAAAGCACCAATTTTTGTATCTTCTAATTTCTCCACTTCTTTGATCTCATCTTCCTCTTTTACTTCCTCATCTTTAACGATTTTTGGAGGCGTAAATTTGGTTACTTCCACTTTTGGTGGCTCCACTTTTGGTGGAGGCGGAGGTGGTGGCGGTGGTGCTTTTTTCTCGTCTTGAGCTACATTCTCTAAAGACATATCTACAGCCACGATTTCAGTCTTTGGCTTTTTGATACTATTAGAGATAATAGCCATAGCGCCCAAAACAGCAACTACTGCAATCATTCCGATCAAGCCAGCTTTGATACGCTTATTATACGTTTTACGTAATTCATAAGCGCCGTACTCCTTGTATCTACCCTCAAATATGAGGTCTAGTATATCGGCGGTTAATATTTTATTTGTCTCCATTTGTTAATGCTTTTAATTGCTTGTAGAAGGTTTTGCACTTGCGTCAGATAACTCAACTAGTTTAGCTTCGTCAGCAGAAATATCTACTAACGCATACTTTTTAACTACATTGATAGCCATTTCATCCAAGATATCGATTACATTTTTATATGTACACTCTTTTCCTGGCTTTATAACTACAACAAAGTCTTTCTCTGGATTTTCTGGATCAGTTGCTCTGCTTCTAACATCAGCTTTCTTTTTCATGATTACATCACGAATTGAATTTTCACCATTATAAGATGCAGACATAAAGTTATTACCAGAAGCATCCACTTTTAATTGGCCTTCGTAATAATAAATATGATTATCTGCTCCCATCATGATGGTTAAAACACCTGATTCTTTCGCTTTATTTTGCTCTTCAGGGTTTACCTTATCATCTGGTAAAAACAATTTCATGGCTGTAGGTTGGCTCATGGTTGTGGTAAAAATGAAGAAGGTAATCAATAAGAAACCTAAGTCCACCATTGGCGTCAAGTCAACGCGTGTTGATAGCTTTTTTCCTTTCTTGACCCCTGGTCCTTTCTTTTTATGTCCACCACCCGAGGTATCTAATTCTGCCATATCGATAGCTTTTAATTAGTTATTAATTTAATTTTCCTGTTTTTCTCCACTCATAGATTTCTTCCATAATTCCGAACCCATAGGCGCGTTTTCAGGATTGGTAATCATTTGGAACTTCAAGATATCGTTCTTCTTTAATGCTGTGATAACATTTCTGAAAGAAGGGTATTTTGAAACATTGTCCCCTTTTAATAAAAGGTCCATTTTAGCACCGGCATATGATTCGTTCACAAGTTGTAACCAAGTAACTAATTCATTGTTTGTGCTATCCATTACTGGAATACCAGGTAATTGATCACCTTTTCTGTTTTCTTCTGGAATTGCTAAGAAAGATTTAAGACCTGCAATTGGTGCACCAATAAAACCAGCTTTTTTGAAAGCGGCTACATCGATACCTAAATTACGAGTTGAATTCAAAGAGTTTGCAATGAATTCTTTTCTTTGCTCATCATCTAAAGTAAGAAATACTTTACCGTCTTTAGTTATAGTGATCAATACAAAATCTTTTGATGGAGCAATTTTAGATGCCACCGAACTTGGTGTTTCTACTGCAATTGCTTCAGCAGGCTTGAATTTTGTAGTCAAGATAAAGAAAGACAATAAAAGGAAAGCCACATCGCACATGGCAGTCATGTCGATGTTGGTACTCTTACGAGGTAATTTGGCTCTACCCATTGTATATTCTTTTAATTAAGTGTTATTAAGTTATTTCTACTATTTGTATTGTGCAGCAAAGCTTTGTGTTAAAGTAAAGCCTGACTCATCGATACCATAAGTGATACCATCAATACTTGTAGTAAATACGTTATACATGATGATCGCTACAGCAGATGTACCAATACCTAATGCAGTATTATACAATGCCTCAGAAATACCTTGAGATAATTCACGAGCAGCTTCACCACCACCTTCTTCACCTAATTTAGAGAAAGAACGAATCATACCTAATACCGTACCGAACAAACCTAATAAAGTTGCTACTGATGCGATAGTTGATAAGAATACTAAGTTCTTTTCTAACATTGGTAATTCCAATGCAGTTGCTTCTTCGATTTCTTTTTGAAT
>JAFMEV010000003.1 GCA_017856545.1 Chitinophagaceae bacterium | reverse complement strand
GTAGAGAGTGATGCTACTATCGTAGTTCCACTAATCTTCGCTTATATTCTTGGCCAGTAATCCGATTAATATAGCTTTAGAAAAAATACCTCATTCTATCAGGTTTCCCGCCTGTATAATAAAGAAGCCCTTAAATTACTTAAGGGCTTCTTTATGTTTTATATGTTATAAAGTTTGAAAGAAATACTCATACGAGCGAACGTTTGAGCTTGCGATCGAGAGCGAGAATGAGGTATTTTTTCAAACTTACTTTATTAAAGATTAACGAGAAGGCATGTTTAATTTAAGATCTCTCTTTAACATCTCATCTCTGTTGGCCATTTCTGCGGCAGTGTAATATATCATCATCACTCTTCTTTGCATCAAATCAAAATTGATTTTCTCAATGGTATCTGTAGGTTGGTGATAATCTGCTAATAACATTCCATCATAGAAGAATAATACAGGTACGCCTTTTTTTGCAAAGTTGTAATGGTCGCTTCTATAGTAAATCATGTTTTTATCTGCTGGGTCATCATACTTATAATCCAATGTTAAATTGGTAGATGCTTTGTTAGCAGCTTCATTGATGATAGGTAAATCAGTGCTTAATTTATCGTGCCCAATAACATATACATAGTTTAAAGAATCTGCTGTTTGTCTTTCTGTATCTACTCTACCAACCATGTCAATATTTAAATCAGCAGTAGTGTTGGCTAAAGGGAATAATGGATGCTCTGAATAGTAGTCAGATCCCCATAATCCTTTTTCTTCTCCACTAACAATGATAAAAACAACAGATCTTCTTGGGCCTTTTCCTTTTTTTGCAGCTTGTGCAAATGTTTCTGCCATTTGCATAACACTTACTGTACCTGATCCATCATCATCTGCACCATACCAAATTACATCACCTCTTTTTCCTAAATGATCATAGTGCGCAGATACCACTAAATATTCATCTTTTTTATCTGTACCAGGAACATAGCCTACTACATTGCTACTTTCTAAATTTTCAGTCACTTTGGTGGCTACTAAATTTACTTGAGTGGCAAAACTTCCTTTAGTATAGTTACTTGTTCCTAGTATTTCATTAGCCAATGTTTTTGAAATACTTAACATAGCAAAACCTTTAGCAGTATTTGCTTTGACATACATATTTCCTTTGGTGGGAGTTGCTGTCTTCTTTGGGAAGTCTGCATTAATAATACATAAACCTGCTGCGCCTTTTGCCATTGCATTTCTCATCTTTGACATTGGAGAAGCTGGATTAGCATTGAAAGCTCTATTGCCACCTTGTCCCATGGTAGGGATACCTGCTGCACTACCTTCTGATACAATGACTAATTTTCCTTGTACATCTAGGTTCTCATAATCGTTGATGCCATTTGCAGCATCTACTATTCCATAACCCGCATATACTACATTGGTATAATTGAAATTACCTGTACCTATGGTCTGTAATGAGAATGAAAAATCTTTATCCCATTCAAATGTTTTTCCATTTACAGTTAAGCTTTTTTCTGTTAAAGCATCTTGGTATACAGGATAAACTTGTTGATAGCTAGCACCATTACCTGGTTGTAATCCCCATTTTTTAAATTGAGATTCAATATATGCTGCTGCTTTCTTTTGACCTGGTGTAGCAGTTTCACGACCTTCCATTTCGGCACTTGCAATTACACTTAATTTTTCTTTTAATCCTTCTTGTGTAATGTACTTTCCGAATTTCTTTAAGTCTTCTGCTTTTTGAGCAAAAGTAGTTGTGCTAATAAAAGCAATTAAAATCCAAATCCCTTTTTTCATAGTTGATATTTTAATTAACAAGTGATTTTATTGACTCTATTTTGATGTCTTCCTCCTTCGTAATTTGTTTCCATAAATACCGCAATCATTTCTTTTGCCTTTTCGATACTTACGTATCTAGCAGGAATACATATCATATTAGCATCGTTGTGCAATCGCGTTAATTCTGCAATCTCTTTTTCCCAGCACAATCCAGCACGAATACCTGCATGTTTATTGGCTGTCATCGCCACTCCATTAGCACTTCCGCAAAATAAAATTCCAAAAGCTGCTTCTCCTGTTTCTACACTACTCGCTGTAGGATGCGCAAAATCTGGATAGTCCACAGAGTCTTTCCCATGAGTTCCAAAATCTTTTACAGTATATCCTTGAGATTCTAACCAAGTCTTCACTTGATCTTTATAATCTACTCCTGCATGATCAGCACCCATTGCAATAGGTTTGCTTGCATCAAAAACAAATGCCATAATGATCGTTTTAGTTTTTAATTTAATCCCATTCCTCATCTGCTTTCTGTACAGACCTGTATGCCCATGCAGAAACAATGATACTAAATTCAAATAATGAATATAATGGAATGAATACAATTGTTTGGCTATACCAATCTGGACTTGGTGTAATAAAGGCTGAAATTACCAAGATTACAATCACAGCGTATTTTCTTACGCTTCTCAAAAACTTAGGAGTTACGATACCAATCTTTGTTAATAGGAACATAATCACTGGCATTTCAAATGCAATGCCACAGCCTAATATGAGATTGGTTAGATTATCAATATAATCTGCAAAAGTAGGGATGGTGGTTACTGCACCTCTAGTACCTAATTGAAATCCAGCTAAGAAGTTAAAGGTAAATGGACCTAGTATAAAAAATCCAAATGCAGCTCCTACAAAAAAGAAAAAAGAAACAAAGAAAATCATGAATCTCGTATTCTTTAATTCGTTTTCTTTTAATGCTGGTTTTACAAAAGACCAAAACTGCCAAAAAATAAATGGAAAAGCAACAATGATGGCACCAATAAATGCCATACTAATAGCGCTTAAAAATTGTCCACCGAAAGTAGTGCTTTGTAAAGTTACTTTTACTGGCGGCATACATAGTGAATCCCCTAAGTGTAAATAATGGCTTAGGTCACAGAATGCTTTATAAGTTATAAAATCTGGATAGAGTGGACCCATAATAACATGATCCATAATCCAGTCTCTGTATATGAATAGCGTTACAAAAGCTATTAAAATAGAAAATAAAGAACGAACTATAGTACCCCTTAATACCTCCAAATGATCTATAAAAGACATCTCTGAATGCTCGTCTGATTTGAATCTATCGAATATTGCCATGCGAAAAATGAATGAGCAATAAAGTTACTTTTTTTAGAGGAATTATGGGGGTTTGAGCCTTAAATTTTACACTATCGGATCCTTATTTTCACCTTCTCAATCCTAGTATCACTCACAGACAATATTTCTGCGTCAAAATGAGCCAATTGCATAGTAGTTCTCACCTTCGGGATAGACTCGTAATTGTGAATTAAATAGCCACTAAGGGTCTCAGCGCTATCTGCAGAAAAGTCGATACCATATTTTTCATATAAGTAATCCAATTCTAGTCTGCCACTAAATATAAATTCAGTATCTGATAATTGCTTTTCTAAAAATTCTTGCTCATCATACTCATCATCAATTTCTCCGAATATCTCTTCCAATACATCTTCCATGGTCACAATTCCAGCTGTTCCGCCAAACTCGTCTACTACCCAAGCAATACTCTTTCTTTTCTTGGAAAATAAATTAATTAAATCTGCAGCGCTCATACTTTCTGGTACCAATGGTATGGAATGTAATACACTTGCTAACTTGGTTGGCTTCTTAAATAAATCTAATTGATGAACATACCCCACGATACTATCTAAGCTTTCTTCATAAACAATAAGTTTACTTAGTTTAGTTTCTTCAAATATTTTTTGCAATGCATCTAATGAGGTATTGATTTCGACGCCAATAATTTCTGTTCTTGGCACCAAACATTCTCTTATTTTGATATCGGGTAAGCTTAAGGCATTCTCAAATAAATCTGTGTTTAGGTCTTGTTGATTTTGTTCGTCTTTTGTTTGTTGAACAAAGTGGGCTAAGTCAACTTTATTGAATGCTTCTTTCTTATTGATCAATTTTACATTGAATAAGTTTTTTAAAACCCATTGTGCCAAATTCACTAGTACAATGGTTAATGGCTTAAAGAGTAAATGAAAAAAGTTGGCTAAGGGAGCAAAACTAGTAATCATGGATGCCGCTCTTGCTTTGAAGATGGCTTTAGGTACTAATTCTCCAATTAATAAAATCACTAAAGTAGATACCACTGTATTTCCAAAAAGAATGGCATAAGGTCCTAAATTAAATGCTGACCAAACATATTCATGCAAAGCCTCTTCAAATAAAATACCAAATATTACCAATGAAATATTTAATCCAATTAAACAGGTGCCAATGAATTGGGTAGGGGCTTCTAAGAATTTTGCTAAAATATTTCCCGCACGACTTCCTTGCTTTTTCTTTAATTCCAAACTTAATCTATTGGCACTGACGAATCCAATTTCATAGCCCGAGAAAAAGCCGATCAACAATAAAGATGCAATAATGGCGAAAATCAT
This sequence comes from Chitinophagaceae bacterium, assembly GCA_017856545.1. GTDB lineage: Bacteria > Bacteroidota > Bacteroidia > Chitinophagales > Chitinophagaceae > Sediminibacterium. The sequence goes on along the minus strand of JAFMEV010000003.1, from coordinate 42,636 downwards.
ATTTTTTATTTATTTACCACTCAGGGAAAGCTGGTTTGGTTTCGATAATGCCTTCTATTTGCTCCATGATTTCTGGAGTTAATAATGTTGCAGTATCTATGGCGGTTAAATTATCTTTTAATTGTGCTTCACTGGTTGCACCTAAGATAGCCGTACTTACATTGGGGTTTTTAATACACCATGCAATACTTAATGAAGCTGTGCTTACTTTTAATGCTTTTGCAAGTGCGCTTAGTTGTTGTACTTTTCTAATTTTATCCTGCATCAACCATCTATCTCTCAACCACTCAAATCCTTCTAATTGAAATCTTGATCCTTCTGGAATATCATCATTGTATTTTCCCGTTAAAAGTCCCGCTGCTAATGGACTCCAAATAGTAGTTCCTAATCCCACATTTTTATAAATTTCATTGTACTCTACTTCTACTTTTTGACGCTCAAACATATTGTATTGAGGTTGCTCCATACTAGGTCCAATCAATCTGTATTTTTCTGCCACTCTATGTGCTTCCATAATTTCTACACCGCTCCACTCACTTGTGCCCCAATATAAAATCTTGCCTTGTTGAATTAAAGTATTCATGGTGTGCACTACTTCTTCAATGGGAGTGGTTTTATCTGGTCTATGACAGAAATATAAATCCAAATAATCCGTTTGCATTCTTTGTAAGGCTTCGTGACATGCTTCGGTTAAATGTTTTCTACTCAATCCTGTTTGATTGGGTTTATTTTCTTTTCCTCTCCATCCAAAATACGCTTTAGAAGAAAGTACATAACTTGTTCTATCCCATTTTTTCTTTGCTAAAACACGACCCATCATTTTTTCACTTTCTCCTGCTGCATATACTTCTGCATTATCAAAGAAATTTACGCCTGCATCATATGCCATGCCCATTAAGGTATCTGCAATACCATCGTTAATTTGTTTGTGAAAAGTAACCCAACTTCCAAAGCTTAATGTGCTTAATTGAAGCCCTGTTTTACCCATCTTTCTATATTCCATCATATTTTATTTAAGGTTGTATTGTACTACTGTCATTAAGGATTGCATAGCTATTAGGCTGTACTTGAAAGATACGAATATCTGTTAAATCTTGATTGGCTTCAAAGCCTTTTCCAAATGTTTTAACTTGTGGATTATGCTGTTTTACGATAACATCTTTATCTGTATGAAATTTTCCAGTTTCTTGATCCCAAAACATTTCTTGACACCAAAGTGTATCACCTTGTAAATTAAATACTACCACATTGCCTTGTAAAAATATCTTATTTTCTGTCTCTTTATAATTGGCATAATTCGCTCTAAGCTTACTATCTACTTTGGCACTGTCTTTAAAAAAATCTACATATATGTTATTGGGAAATTCTACCATCTTACTACTGTCTTGCAAGTATCTATTCATGATAGGCCCCATAATTTTTGCAGACATTTTACCTCCACTACTCATATAAATGGCAACATCTTTTCCAATATCTACGCCACCATTTTTCTTTCCTAAATTTCTTACTTCATTTACATTATTCTCACAAGAAGCCATAAAAAAGCAGCTACTGATTAAAGCAACTGCCCAGTGATTAAATTTCTTATAGGAATGACTAATCATATTTGCGTTTATTAAACCACATATCACTCAAACTATATCCAAGTGTAAATTGAACAAAATTTTCTTTGAAATTATTTGCATTACTACCTCTTTGACCAATTTGTAAAGCCGCATTTAAGATGGTATATTGATAGTCATATGAGCGATACTTTCTAACAGGTAATCCTAATCCTAAACTAAATCCTGTAATTTTTAATCCATTGTTATCAATGTTTACATAATCTTTACCGCTAAAGAATCCAACTCTATATGTTACACTAGACCAATAATTTTCAAATGCATATGGATCTGGATTGTATTGAATACCACCTCTAATCATTAATGAGTTAGATAGGGGATCTTTTTTTCCGTAAAAGCTATAACTATCTTTCCATGATGCTTGATTCACTTCAATTCCAAATACCCACTGATCATAACTACCTCTCGCTACGGTTTCTTTTTTATGCAAAGCAAATCCTACAGAAATAAAACTTGGAAGGGTAATTCGTCCTCTTTGATTGATTGTACTTAAAGCAGTATCCAATGGTGTTTCAATGCTAGCAGTATAAGTACCAATGCTTCTGGTAACATCTTGCTTGGCTCTTAAACTTTGATCCAAAGTATAAGTAGCTCCATAACTTATGGTATATTCTGTTCTTTCTTTTATTGCTGGACGCTCTTTCTTTAAAATAGTGAATTCACCTTGAGCACCTAATTTTAAAAATAACCCACTGAAACTAGTTTTAGTGCTAGATTTTGACTGATAGAAATAGCTAGAGTCTCTGTTATAAGAAATGGTCTTAAAAGTTTCAATATCTTTTCTACCAAAATTAAATCCTGTATTAAAACCAAGACTTAAATATTTCCAGCCTTTTGCTGCACCAATAAATAATTGGTTTAAACCACCATCACCTCTGTAACTGTTTAGCAAAGAATCTTGTCCATTGAAGTTTTCTACTTGATTGACAGAGTAGCGTATACTTGTTAGAGGTTGTAATCCAAATGCGAATCCAATTTTCTTTTTCTTATTTATTGGAACACCAATCGCTAAATAATTTGGTACCAAATAAGCAGACTTTTCTCTTGCTGATGGTTCAATTCTTTGCAAGATGGTTTGACTTAAGCTGGTCGCTAAATCAAAAGTGGTCATATAATGCTGACTATAACTGGCAGGATTATTAAAGTTGATACTCTGTCCATAACTTCCACTCATAGATGAAGTAAAAGCAGTGGAGAAACCTCCCATTCCTTGGCTGGCTGCATTTTGTCCATTCAACACTTCGTTACCTAATCCGTATCTTGAAAATGGAGAGTTGATTTGCGCCTTTGAAGGGGTTAAATAACAAACTAAAACTAAGAATAGGGTTACTCTACTGATTTGTTTCGCTAATAGCATATAATCCTTTGAATATTAAATTTGGGTCCGCAAATATCCTCTTTTTTAAGCGAGGTACAAAATAACTAAGGTCACCCCCGGTTAATAGCACGTTAAAGTTGCTGTATTTAGCTTCATATGCCTCTATGATACCATTAATTTCAGCCGCCATGCCCCAAACAACACCACTCAAAAGGTTGGTTTTGGTATCATAGCCCACCAATGGGAAATCCTTTGTAGGCTTGATTAATGGTAGTAAAGCCGTCTGTTCGTGCATGGATTTGAAGCGCATTTGCATGCCAGGAGAGATACTTCCCCCTAAAAATTCATGGGAATTATTGATAAAATTATAAGTTATACAGGTTCCTAGGGAAATGGCCAATGTATGCTGATTTGGATACATATGCACTGCAGCTGCACATAGGGCAATTCTGTCTGCACCAATGGTTTCTGGCTTTCCCACTGGGGTACTAAAATTCAGTTGGGTATGGGGCCCAATCAAGTGAAATGGGGCTATTGTTTCCAAAAAGCTTTCAATGGCTTTATCATGATGCACAACCGAAGACAAGATGGTCTTTGTCGGCTTCCATTGTTCAACCAGGTTTTTTAGTGTTTGGATACTAGCGTCTTCCAAAACAACAATTTCATCTAGCTGACCATTTTTAAAAATAGCTGCTTTATATCTTGAATTGCCAAAGTCAAAACAAATTGTTGTACTCATATTCTTACTTGAACTTCAAAATTAATGGCTTTTTGCAAAAGATTTCGGTTATTTGAACTTTAAAACATCCCCTTCATGAAATTAGCTGGATTCACGTATGTTAGAAATGGATTTGACTATGGCGTTCCTTTCTTGGAATCCATACAATCTGTTCTTCCCATTTGTGATGAAATGATTGTAGCGGTGGGGGATTCAAATGATGGTACAAGAGAAGCGATTGTGGATTTAAACTCACCTAAAATCAAAATTATTGATACGGTTTGGAATATGGAATTGAGAGAGGGAGGTAAAGTATTTGCTCAACAAGCAAATATTGCATTGGATCAGGTAAAAGCAGATTGGTGTTTGCATATTCAATCGGACGAAGTATTTCATGAAAATGATTTGGAACTTATTCAAGCTCAAATTGAATTGCATCATGAGGACAAAAGAGTAGATGGTTTTATTTTGCCATTCGTGCATTTTTGGGGCGGGTACGATCATATTAGAAATACGAGAAGAGTACATAATTTTGAAATCAGAATTTTTAGAAACCATATTGGTGTAAGATCCTATAGAGATTCTCAAGGTTTTAGGAAATATCAATCTTTTGAGGCCTATGAAAATGGTACTGAAAAAGGAGAGAAACTGCGCGTGAAAAAATTAGACGCTACCGTGTATCATTACACAGGTATTAGATCTCCAGATGCTTATGCAAAGAAAGTAGCCATGTTCCAATCTTATTATACTAGTCCTGAAGCTTTAGAAAAAAAATTAGCGAGCCATGATTTCCATATGCATTCTGTGGATAGAACCATTCCTTTTAATGGAACGCATCCAAAAATTATGCATGCAAAAGTGGCAGCGCAAGATTGGGAGTATAGCTATAAAAAAGAATTGTCTGTTTGGCACAAGAAAGATAAATACTTGCAACCTATTGAAGACTTTTTAGGATTTAAATTGGGGGAGTATAAAAATTATCATTTGATTAAATAACGATATGCTAGAAATTGAATCAATCAAAAATGGAGTGCAGTCGGGTAATTTTTTAACCCTTGCAAAAGCGATTTCTGCTATTGAAAATAATGCGAATGATGCAACGCAGTTTTTGGAAAGCCTTAGACCTTCAGCTATTCCAATTATAGGCATTACAGGCCCTCCAGGCGCTGGTAAAAGCACTTTAATTGCAGCATTGATACAAGAGTGGATAGAAGCAGGCAAACGTATTGCAGTGCTTTCTGTTGACCCTTCTTCCCCTTTTCATCAAGGGGCTATTTTAGGAGACAGAATTAGAATGAGAGAATGGTATTTACATCCGCAGGTTTTTATTAGATCATTAGCTTCTAGAGGTCATTTAGGTGGGTTGAATAGCACTACTATTGAACTCACTACATTATTACAATGCGCTGGTTTTGATATGATCATTTTGGAAACAGTGGGTGTGGGACAATCAGAAGTGGAAGTAGCCGCTTTAGCAGATACTACTTTGGTGGTATTGGTACCTGAAGCAGGGGATGATATTCAAATGATGAAATCTGGCTTGATGGAAGTGGCCAATATTTTTGTAGTGAACAAATCTGATAGACCAGATGCCAATGCATTTACAGCGCATATTCAACAGATGCTTTTAGAAAATCATGCTACTGAAACTTCTGTAGTACAAACCATCGCTTCTCAAAAAGAAGGTATTGGGGAATTGGTTAAAGCTATTCAACATCATCAAACTATCGCACATCAACAAAGTTCCAAACAAAGATTGATGCTATCAAAGACAATGCAATTAATCGTTGCAAAAAAGATGCAACAATTAGATTATGCAACAATAGAAACTGAGCTTGCAAAAGCAATGCAAACATCTTCTTTCAATATTTTTGAATTTGCGAAACAGTATTACTAGCGACTATTTTTGTTGCTCGCTTTTCCACCATCTAAATGCGATATAGCCCATGATGCCAAATGGCATGGCTGCTAAATATAATATACCAGCATTGAATCCTCTGCCGGCTTCTTCACCAATCTGACTTGCAGTTTTAGTACAGATAGAACATTGCGCATAGCTTATCAGGCCATTGAATATAAATGGCACAGTGAAGACAAGTATTTTGACAATTTTTTTCATGACAATAGGTATGAAATAAGGTATAAAAAAACCCCGAGCTTTCGGGGATCTTTATACGCCTTTAAGCTTTTGCTTTAGTTGCTTTTTTTGCAGGTGCTGCAGGAGCTGCTGCTGCTTTTGGAGCGGTTGTAGCTGTTTTGTGTGGTCTGCTTACACCGAAAGATCCCATGAATCTTTTACCTTTTGCTGTTTTTTTATCTCCTCTTCCCATTTTGATAATTGTTTTAAATGAATGATTTGACTGCAAAAATAAAAAAACCCCTTGAATATATGGATATCCAAGGGGTTTTATTTCAAATTAGTTTTTTACGACTATAATTTCGCGCTTAATTCTTTACCAGCCTTGAATTTTGCAACTTTCTTAGCTTTGATCTTGATTGTAGCACCAGTTTGTGGGTTACGACCAGTTCTAGCAGCACGCTTTGTTACTGAGAAAGTACCAAAACCTACTAAAGTTACTTTATCACCTTTTTTCAAAGATTTAGTTACTGCTTCGATGAAAGCATCTAAAGCTGCGTTTGCTGATGTTTTTGGTAAATCAGCGCTGTCCGCGATGTGTGCGATTAATTCTGCTTTGTTCATAGATGTGTTTTTTATAGTTTTAAACGATAGAACAAATTTATTGGGTTTTATGAAACGAAAAAATATTTAGGGATAAATTTTTGTTTTTATTTTTCCACCAAAACCCTTAAATAGTAAGGTTTTCATGGGAAACTACCCCTATCTTAGAAAGATACATAGGAATCTTGCATTGTGTAAACCCTTGATTTTGTTGAGTTTCAGCCAATATTTGCTGAAATATAGGCCTATAAAGGATTTCAAAGGATTATCTATCCACAATCAATTCACAATTTGCATAAAACTGCTAAAATGAAAGCATTGCTCACCCCAAGTGTGGTGTAGCTTGTAAAGTAGGTCTGCTGCGTGTTTGCCACGATACTGCTCCATGATTTCTTTAGATGTTGCAAATAATTGAAGTGTATAAGTGGGTGCCTGAGTAGGCTCTACTTCTAATTCGTAAAAACGAAATTCAGTAAAACAATTCGTCTGCATGCAAGCTGGTATAAATTGTTCTTGCATCCATGCCTTCCAAATGATTTCAGAACTTGGCTCAATTTGAAAACTAATATTACAAACGGACATGTTTATTTTTTTAACGCTACTAAGATAGGACAATGATCACTATGTTTTACCTCAGGCAAGATAGTAGCGTTTTTAATTTTTTTTGCAAGGGTTTCTGTAGTACATAAATAATCTATCCTCCAGCCCTTGTTATTTAATCGAACAGATGGAAACCTTTGACTCCACCAACTGTATGCACCAGTTGCTTCTGGATGTATCACTCTAAAACTATCTACCCAGCCACTTGCTAAAAACTGGTCCATCCATGCTCTTTCTTCTGGTAAGAATCCAGATGATTTTTTATTTCCTTTAGGATCGTGTATGTCTATTTCTTTATGAGCAATATTATAATCACCAGCAACCACAATTTCTGGCCTTTCTTTTTTTAATGCTTCAATATATTGAGAAAATTCTTTTAGCCATTGGTATTTATATGCTTGTCTTTCATCACCACTTGTTCCTGAAGGGAAATAGGCATTTACAATAGTTAGATCGCCTATATCCACTCTAACCACTCTTCCTTCTGCATCACTCATTTCAAATCCATTTCCATATACAATTTGGTCTGGCTTTTTTTTACTAAAGATGGCCACACCACTATATCCTTTTTTTTGAGCGGGGTACCAAGCTACATGATAACCTAAAGAAGTAAAGATACTGATGTCAATATCGGCTGGACTAGCTTTTGTCTCTTGCACACACAATACATCCACTGCTGCAGCTTCTAACCATTCTATCAATCCTTTTTTTATAGCAGCTCTTATGCCATTTACATTATAACTTATAATCTGCATTATTCTTCTGTTGATTTGGGCATTTGGAAAAGTTCAGAGTAGGATAGTAATAACATAAAATTTAAAAACGAGTCAGATAAATTATTTTGTGCGATCACCATATGGGATGGCATTTTATCTCCATATACTACTAGTGCCAATTGCTGGTCTACAAAAATAGTTTTGATATTAGCATCGTAATTGATCAAAATTAAAAATGGACTATTTTTATAGATGCCTTTAATTTGTTTATTGGCAACAATATTTTGTTTTTTATAAGAAGTATTTAGTATAATTTTTTCTGTAGAGTCATAGCCATTGTATAATTCATTTGGATCTATCCATGCATCCAATTGTAGCACATTTTCTGCAACGCTAAAATTGCCAATGAGTTCCTGACCTATAAATATTTTATTCAAACTATCATTTAAAAAGCTAATTGGATTTGCTGGATTCATTTCATTACCAGCGTATGGATTAAATACTAAAAAAGAGGAGATACTATAATCGATATTATTTTTTACATCTCTTAATGGTTGCTCAATTTGATATAGCTCTTTACTCTTATTCCATTTGCTTGCTCTTAAATTTGTCAATAAGGTACCATAAGGATTATTTAATTCCGTAGCATTGGTATTGATTTTCTGCATAGCTGCAGTGGGTACTCTTAAAATTTGACGTAAATTATTTCTAGAAAACGCGATAAAACCTCTGGTAGTATCTATCAAGGTTCTAGGTGTTTGATGCACATAGGGCATCCATATATTGTCAACCGTATATAAGCTAGGTGCTTTTGCTTCCGTATAACTTAAATCATCAAAACTTGGGTTGATTTGTTCAATTCCTTTTGCTATTGCTTTTATCAAATTAGATGGACTGCTCAAAGTATATATGGTTGGGTATCCAATGCCAATAGTCGTTTGAGGTTGAATACTCATCAACAATGTTTTTTTGAAGACTACTTGTCTTTCTTGATTGATAATTGAACATGTAATGAACCAAACTGAATTAATACTGTCTTTTTTGCTATCAGCTATATCAATGAGGTTGTTTTTAAATGCAATGCTTGGATCTAGTTCATATAACTCAACATATGCGTGCAATGGAATAGAGGCTGTTTGTTCCCAATTGATTTGAATTTTACCTAGTTGATTAAACTTTGTTAGTGCTACCGTATTTGTGGGAAAATCTTTATTCAATTTTAAAGACATGGATTTGAATAAATTTTGTTCTAATGCATCTCTTATTTGTAAGGCAGCTTTTTTATCTAATTTCCAATAATCTGCATTGGGTAAAATATAGGAATAGCTTTGTATTTGTTCAAGTACAACGGGTGTTTGCGCAAATGTAAATTCGCTGATCAGAATACTTAAAAAAAGAAATATACCGGGTATGCGTAGTTTCATAAATGGGCTTCAATTTCTATATCAAAATTAACTATTTTAAGCTTCTCTATAGATTATTTATTTAACTTCAATATATGAATCAACCGAAGAAGAAGAAAATTATACCAGCCTATTCAGGTTTTCAATTGGAAGGCCCTAAGCCCAGGATAAATGAATTTAAATTTGCATTACAAATCTTCTTTGAATTTATAAAAGGATTTAGAGCCCTACATTTCGTTGGACCTTGTGTGACGGTATTTGGATCTGCTAGATTTAATGAGGATCATATCTATTATAAGCAGGCAAGAGAGATTGGTAAACGAATTGCAGAATTGGGCATGGTTACGATGACCGGCGGAGGTCCTGGAATCATGGAAGCTGCTAACAGAGGTGCTTTTGAAGCAGGTGGGAAATCGGTTGGTTGTAATATTAAGTTGCCTTTTGAACAAACGCCTAACCCTTATGTTCAAACCAGTATTACGTTTAATTTCTTTTTTATCAGAAAAGTTTTATTGGTAAAATATTCTTACGCTTTTATCATTATGCCTGGTGGATTTGGCACCCAAGATGAATTTTTCGAAACCTTAACCTTGGCGCAAACAAAAGTGATTAATGATTTTCCCATTGTGGTGATGGGTCGTTCCTATTATCAACCTTTCCAACACTGGATGGATCACATGATTCAAGCAGGAACCATCTCTCCTGAAGACAAGAAATTTGTATTATTTACAGATAGTGTGGAAGAGGCCATTAATCATATTAGTTCTTATGTTAGAACCAATTACAAAGTAACCCCTCGTAAACGCTTGTGGTGGTTATTCGAAAAAGTATAAATTATTCAATCACAGGTTGCAACCATCTAGTGATATATTCTAAAGATTTATCTTTTCTTTTTGAATAATCTTCTACTTGGTCTTGTTGAATTTTACCTAATCCAAAATACTGACTTTGAGGATGTGCAAAGTACCAACCACAAACACTTGATGCTGGGTACATCGCTAAACTTTCTGTCAAGCTAATGCCAGTATGTTCTTGACCATTCAATAAATCAAATAAGGTATACTTTTCTGTATGATCTGGACAAGCTGGATAACCTGGAGCAGGTCTAATACCTACATACTCTTCTTTAATTAATGCATCATTGTCCAATTGCTCTTCTTTTGCATAGCCCCAGTATTCTGTTCTGGTTTGCGCATGTAAGTATTCTGCAAATGCTTCTGCTAATCTATCAGCTAATGCTTGTAAGATAATTTTATTGTAATCATCGTGATTGGCTTCAAAAGCTTTGATATGTTTTTCAATACCATGAATGGTTACTGCAAATGCACCCAAATAATCTTCTTTGTTTTCTGATGCTGGACAAATAAAGTCAGCTAAAGAGAAATTAGGTTGACCTGCTGCTTTTTTAGATTGTTGTCTTAAGAAATGTAAAGAGACTTCTTTACCATTATCATTTAAGATCACATCATCTTCTTTTGCAGCTGCTGGCCAAAATCCAATAGCACCTTTTGCAGTCAACCACTTTTCTTGAATAATAGTATTTAAAAGGGCAGTAGCATCTTGGTATAATTTACTAGCAACTTCACCTACTTTTTCATCTGTTAAAATAGCTGGGAAGTTTCCGTGTAGTTCCCAAGCAATAAAGAAAGGTTTCCAATCTATATAAGGTACTAATACGGATAAATCTTCAATCGCAATCGCTTTATTTCCTGTAAAACTAGGAGCAGTTACTTTGAAATTACTCCAATCAATACTTACTTTATTTTGTAAAGCCTCTTTGTAAGGAAGACTTTGTTTTACTGTTTTCTTATTGTCAAAGTCTGATTTCAGTTGATTATAAGTAGTATCTAATTCTGCTAGGAATGTTTTCTTTTGATCCTTATTTAATAAAGATCCTGCAACCGTTACACTTCTTGAGGCATCCAATACATGTATAACACCATTATCATATTCCGGAGCAATCTTTACAGCAGTATGCATTCTTGAAGTAGTCGCCCCTCCAATCATTAAAGGAATATTCATCCCTCTTCTCTTCATCTCTTTGGCGATATGTACCATCTCGTCTAATGATGGAGTGATCAAGCCACTTAATCCAATAATATCTACCTGATGCTTTTCTGCTTCTGCTAAAATTTTATCAGCAGGCACCATTACACCAATATCTATAATTTCATAACCATTACATCCTAATACTACACCCACAATATTTTTACCAATATCATGTACATCTCCTTTTACGGTTGCCAATAAAATTTTAGCAGGTCCTTTGGTTGCACCATTTGGTGATGCAGAGGCTAATTTGATTCTTTCTTTTTCTGCTTCGATATAGGGAGTTAATACAGCTACACTCTTTTTCATCACACGAGCACTCTTCACAACTTGTGGTAAAAACATTTTACCAGCACCAAATAAATCACCTACTTGGTTCATTCCTGCCATCAATGGGCCTTCTATCACTTCTAATGGAGCACTATATTGTAATCTTGCTTCTTCTGTATCTTCATCAATAAAGTCTGTAATACCATTAATCAATGAATGCGCTAATCGCTTTTCTACCGTATCGTTTCTCCAGGCTAATTTAATTTTATTAGCTTCTTCAGAAGATTGTCCTCCATTTTCACCACTTGCTTTTAAATTATCTGCATATTGAATTAAGGCTTCTGTTGCTTGGTTATTATCGTTGTTTTTATTTAAGATAACATCTTCACAAAGATTTCTTAATACTGGATCAATTTCATCATATACTGCTAACTGACCTGCATTCACAATTCCCATATCCATACCAGCATTCACCGCATGGTATAAGAATACTGCATGGATAGCTTCTCTTACTGCTTCATTCCCTCTAAAAGAGAAAGAGACATTCGATACACCACCACTTACTTTTGCCAAAGGCATTTTTTGCTTGATGATTTTAGTAGCTTCAATAAAATCTACTGCATAGTTATTGTGCTCTTCTATACCTGTAGCTACTGCAAAAATGTTGGGATCAAAAATAATATCTTGAGGATCAAATCCTACTTTTTCAACCAATATCTTATAAGCTCTTTCACAAATTTCCACCTTACGATCCTTCGTATCAGCTTGTCCTACTTCATCAAAAGCCATTACAATCACTGCTGCTCCATAGGCTTTGCAAATATGTGCTTGTTCTATAAACTTTTCTTCTCCTTCTTTCATGGAGATAGAATTCACAATACACTTTCCTTGTACACATTTTAAACCTGCTTCAATGATCTCAAATTTAGAGCTATCAATCATTACTGGAATACGCGCAATATCTGGTTCACTTTGTAATAAATTCAAATAAGTAGTCATGGCTTTCACGCCTTCTAATAAGGCATCATCCATATTTACATCAATAATCTGCGCACCACTTTCTACTTGTTGACGAGCAACAGATAAAGCTTCTTCGTATTTATTTTCTTTAATCAATCTTGCGAATTTTTTTGAACCAGTTACATTGGTTCTTTCTCCCACATTCACAAAATTGGTTTCTGGACGAATCACCAAAGGTTCTAATCCAGCAAGTCTTAAATAAGGTTTAATATGAATCATAAAGTTTTTTAAATTGACATATTGAATTCGCTTTTACAAAGCTCATTTATATGTATCGTTTCGCTCATAATATTATATTGTTGTATCAAGAATAGGAAGGCTTCTTGGTGTTAGATTTCTAACATTGTCTGCCATTTGTTTGATATGATCAGGTGTTGTACCACAACATCCGCCCACTATGTTTACAAATTTATTCTTTGCCCATTCTTCAATAAAATGTCCTGTTTGGTGAGGTGCTTCGTCGTATTGTCCCATTGCATTCGGCAATCCAGCATTAGGATAAGCGGATGTATAACATGAAGCAATTTGAGAAAGCTCTTCAATATGAGATCTCATTTCTTGTGCACCTAAAGCGCAGTTTAATCCAACACTCAGCGGCTTTGCATGTTCTACCGAGGTATAGAATGCTTCTAATGTTTGTCCACTTAATGTTCTTCCTGAAGCATCTGTGATCGTTCCGCTAATCATGATGGGTAATTCTGCCTTACCTATTTTTCTGTAATATTCTTTGATCGCAAAAATCGCTGCTTTCGCATTGAGTGTATCAAAAATAGTTTCTACGAGTAAAACATCTACGCCTGCTTCATCTAATCCTTTGATCTGTTCTGTATAAGCAACAACCACTTCATCAAATGTTACTGCTCTGTATCCAGGATTGTTTACATCTGGAGACAAACTCAATGTTTTATTCAATGGTCCAATAGATCCTGCAATATATTTCTCAGTAGTATTGGGATGTTTTGCTTTGTATTGATTAATGGCTTCTCTTACACATTTTACTGCAGCAACATTTAACTCATAAGCTAATTCTTGCATATCGTAATCTGCCATCGCAATGGAAGTACTACTAAAAGTATTGGTTTCAATAATATCTGCACCTGCTTCTAAATATTGTAAATGGATACCTGTGATAATATCAGGTTGTGTAATACACAATAAATCATTATTTCCTTTTACATCCGTATGCCATTTGGCAAAACGTGTTCCGCGATAATCTTCTTCAGTTAATTTATGACGCTGTACCATGGTACCCATGGCGCCATCAATGACTAAAATTCTTTTTTTAAGTTCCTCTCTTATTGACATACCTATATATTTTATGCAGCTGCCTAAGGAGAGATTTTAATAAAGGGGAGTCGATTGGTGTATCGTTTATTAGTTCTTTTCTCCTTACGGATGGCAGGTTGAACAATAAACAAATCCCACCTGCAGTTGCGGAGCAAAGTTAGTATAGAACTAGTTTGTAGCCAAATACTATTGGTAAGCAGCCGTTACCTCTACATTGATCTTATCCGCCACCATTTTGATCAAAACACCTCCAATGCCAAAATCCTTCAAAGTAACAGTGAATTTAGCGTTTGCCACAGGCTTGCCACCCTTGATTTCTATCACTCCATTGGTTTGCATGGTTTTGTTGACACCATGAACCTGCATATTACCTGAAACGGTGATAGGGTAGACACCATCTTTCTTAAAATTTACGGAAGAAAAATTGGTGATTTTGCCATTAAAAAATGCTCTTGGAAATTTATCACTCTCTACATACTCTTCATTGAAATGCTCTTGCATTTTATCCATATCAAAAGTGAAATCTTTCATCAACATGATGAAACTCAAATCCCCATTAGTTTGTAGACGACTTACTGCTTTCTTATTGGTAGCATCAATATCGGTATCATCCACTGCGATAAATCTTACCACAGCAGTAGAAGTACTAAAATTCTTTTGAGCATAAGTATTTGCGCTCATCAATAAAAGACCAAAAACTACTAATAACTGTTTCATATAAATATGTTTAAGACGATTAATCAATGTTTGAACATCAAAATTAGTGTTTTTATTGAAAACCACCTATTTTATGTACTGATGAATGGGTTGTCTATTGGAGATACTCTTTCCAAGGGTCATTTCATCTGCATATTCTAATTCTCCCCCAAATGCAATGCCTCGCGCTATAGTGGTAATGCGACAAGAACTGTCTGCCAACTTTTTCTGGATATAATAAATGGTCGTATCTCCCTGAATGGTTGGGTTCAAAGCAAAAATCAGCTCAGTGACCTTGTCTTTCTTGATTCTTTCAATCAAGGGTTCAATGGTTAATTGATCTGGTCCAATACCATCTAATGGTGAAATAATACCTCCTAAAACATGATAGGTTCCATTATACTGTTGTGTGTTTTCAATAGCAATTACATCTCTGATATTTTCTACTACGCAAATCATTTCTTTACTTCTTCCTGAATTAGCGCAAATAGAACAGATGGTTCCGTCACTGATATTAAAACATCTTTGACAAAACTTTATTTCTTTTCTCATTTTTTGCAAGACTTCTCCAAACTCTGTGGTTACTTCCTCATCTTGTTTCAATAAATGCAACACCAATCTCAATGCAGTTTTTTTACCAATTCCAGGAAGTTTGGCAAAAGCGGCAACAGCATTTTCTAAAAGGGTAGAAGGTAATTGCATGAATTTATTTTTTTAAAATAATATTGAATTCGTTTTCCCAGTCTGCTTTAATGGAAATACTGGTTCCTGTTAAAATAATTTTTTCGGGTTGTTTTTTTATTTTTCCATATACACCTGTATCCCAAATACCATTATTGTTATCGTCTTCTAAAATTTTGACTACAAATTCACCTGGTAAAATTAATGGTATTCTTAAAATGGATTGTGTAATAGGATAACTGTATTTAATGGTATTGTCTTGAGTGAACAATAACACAGGATGCTTGAATTGCTGATATCCACTTGTTCTAATGAGTACTGAACCATAGGCAGTTGCAGGCTTTATACTAAATTTTAAAGTATCTGATTTCGCAAGGGTATTTTGTAAACTATCAGTTACACTTTTTTGTGGGATGATTAATTTAAATTTCTCATCGTGATGCCAGTTATGATTTATTGTAATTGTTTGTGCAGTGGAGTCTAATTGTATAGAATAGTCTTCAATTAATTTATTTAAAGTGTCAGTCAATAGTATGGGGAAGCTATCGTTTAATTTGATTTTTGTTTCAAAGTTTAAACTAATGGGCTTTAAAATAGTATGTTCCGTTCCGTCTATGCTTTTGGTATATTTTAAATTAACTGGGCCTGCTTTTTTTGCACTAGTATTTGTGGTAGATTTTTTCTTATCAATTTTTTTATATGCCTGAAAAGCATAAAGCTGAAGGGTGTCTATTTTATTTACAACTTCAATGGGTTGATCTGTAAAGGCAAATAATTTAGTACTGTCATCATATTTTTTAGCATAATCATTAGGTATCGCAAATAACTTAAAAGGTTTGAATGGTAAAAACTTGAATTCAAATTGTCCTTTACCATTTACTCTTGAATAGTAATTTGGTTTATTCTTAAAAATTGCTGTATCATTATCTGCAGGCTGTAAAACCACAATTAATGTACTATCTATCAATCCAGTTTCTGCAAGACGAACATAGCCAACCAATCTTCCAGTATCTATTTTATCCCCCGTACTAAAAACATAGGTAAAGTTTTGAATAATATTACCTTCATTCACATCTTTAATGGCGTTACCAAATTGCAAACTATAAGTGGTATTCGCAGAAAGGCTATCATTGATTCTAATTCTTAATGCATTCAATCTTACATCAACTAATGGCGTATTTTTAATGGTAGGTGAGATGATTAAGTTGGTTTGGATATCTGCAGCAACGATATATTCATTGAATCCAATCAATATCTCTTTAGGTTGGATGTTGGTGGCAGAATCTTTTGGTTTGGCTGCAATCAAATAGGGCGCCAATGTGTCTCTAGGGCCTCCAGCTGGTGGAACAATATTGGCACATCCCACTGCTAATTGCAATAGATATCCTATACAGATGATTTGAATTAAGGGAAATAGCTTGGATGCCTGTTTCATAGGGTACAAAATTAGTCTATTTCTGACTCGATTTCGTGTAATGCTACTGCCAATTCATTGCTTTTTACAAATTGACACCAATGACATTCGGGCTTGCCACATCCTTTGTAAAATTCCTTGTTTTGTATTTTCTCCCAAGTCTCTACCACTTGTTGTGTTACTGTGGTGATATCCGCTTCTGATATCGTGATGCCAATTTTTTCAAATGCTGATTTCTTATTAGGTTCTACAAAATCAAATTCTGCTCTTTCTACTTCCCAGTTTTTAGGATGTCCTCTTAGTAATATTTTATAAAACACCGCTTGCCTCCAGTAGTCTCCCCCTAAAGGATTTTTATCATTAGGGGCTAATAGTTTCTCCTTGGCATTTTCTACACTTCCTGTTTTATAATCAATCACCACTACTTGCTTTCCATTAAATTCTATTTTATCAATGGCTCCTTTTAATGGTATGCCCTTTAATACTACATTATTGATTCTGTATTCTGTTGTGACTACTTTATTCCATCCCTCTACATATTCATTATAGTAATTGGTTAACACCATTTCGCCCTGCTCTTTTCTATTCTTAAATTCTACTTGTGTAAATGCTTCACGATGCCTTTGCATGTAATAATTAAAATCGTCTACCAGTTCTTTGATTGCTGGAAACTGGTTATTTCTTTCTTGCATTTTTTTGAATAACTTATTCAATGCATCATGCACTGCCGATCCAAAAGTGGTAGCTTCTGATTTCCCTGATGGCACCCTGATTAAACTATTGTAATAAAAATGTAATGGGCATTTTAGATAATTATTTAAAGCAGTGACATTCATCGTAAACTTTTCCAATTTAGGTTCAATAAAGTCTGCTTCTAATTGGGCTATTTCTGGTTGTGGTGCTGTTTGTAAGTGTAATAATTTGTATTGTATGATTGTCGCCTCGTCTAATGTTTTATGGGCGGTATACTGCTCATTGCCCTCTGTCATTTCAATAATAAATTGACTTGCTTCTGCCTCTTTACCATCTGCTTTATTTGCACTATAAGAAACTTGGATAAAATGTTTTGCTCTGGTGATGGCTACATAAAATAATCTTCTTAATTCTTCTTTGTCATCTACATTTTCTAAACTAGTTAATACAGTGTCTGGTAATGTGTAGCCAATATTATTAGAGGATCTTTTCTTTTCCCAAAGATGTGCGTTGGTGCCTGCTAAAAATACATATTCAAACTCTAATCCCTTTGATCCGTGTGCGGTTAATAAATGCACACCAGTTGGCCCTCCTGTAGTAATAGGGAGCGGTAATCTTATGCCTTCTCTTTGCATTAAGTGCAACATTTCTACCAAGGTCTTTAAATTTAAGCTAGGATGTCTGTGGGTTTCTTCTTTGATGAAATCAAAAAATTTAGTGATCATCTCTAATTCAAAAGCCTTGTTGTCTGATTTTAATACACTTTGTATGATCCCTGTTTTTTGCAAGACTTGTTCTATCAAATTTAACAAAGTCACATTCGCCACTTCTCCAATAAGTCCTTCAATTACTTTAACAGCTTTGGCTACTTCTGTTAATCCACCTTGTTTAAATAAATCTGTTTGAACTTCCTGCGTTTTATCTACCAATACCTTTCTAAATGAATTATTGCTATCGCTGTATTTTAATTGATTGGCTTCAAAAGTTAACGTTGCAACTGTAATTGGAGAGATATTCCACCACTTAAAATGCAATATTTCAAATAATAAATGTGCGCCTTCATAAGATTGATCTAATTCACAATTCAAATAATCTAGTAAAGTAATAATCTGTTTAATCAGTGTTTGATCCAATAGGTTCGCTGTTCGCTTGGTATAAACAGGGATATTTTTTTGTTGCAAGAAATGAGCAATCTCTTCGCCATATCTATTCTCTTTATACAATACCGCTATTTCTTGTGGTGCAACCCCTTTTTCAATTAATTGAGTAATTTGTTCGGTAATATCTATCATTTCTTCTTGTGGATTGCCATAAGAAACAATGCTTGGAAGAGTGGTGTTGTTTTGTAAATCTGGATGAGAAGAAATTAATTTTTTCTCTAGTCCTTCAATTTTATTGACTAATCGTTCTTGATTGTTATTGATGATAATTGTTGAAGCATCCAAAATGGGTTGTGTGGATCTATAATTATTTTCCAAAACAATCATCAATACTTCTTCTGCATAGTCGTGTTGGAAATGCAACATATTTTCTACATTGGCTCCCTGAAATCTAAAAATACTTTGATCGTCATCTCCCACTACAAATAAATTGGGTTGCTCCCAATAATTTACCAATAACTTGATGAGTGCATTTTGGGTTCCACTGGTATCTTGAAACTCGTCTACTAAAATGTACAAATACCTTTCTTGGTATTGGGCTAATAAGTTCTTGTTTTCGTTAAAGGCTTTTAATACCCAATTGATCATGTCATCAAAGTCATATCTGTTATGACTTTTCATAAGCTCTTGGTAAATATCAAAACAGTTCACTGCTGCTTTTAACTTGCTCATTTTTTCCAGCTCTACGTCTACTAATCCTTGCTTTAAAGCGCCTGCCTCAAATTGTTTGTATTTTCTTTTATAAATAAATTCATCTCTGAAAGGAATTTCTTGAATGTATGCGTCAATCCTTTCAATTAAGTATTGGCTTGTCCAGCCCTCTTTTTTCATGGCACTAAATAATTTGGCCAAATTGCTCATTTCAAAATACACGTCTCCTCTATATCTTTTTAATGGATTGTTTTTCTCAAAACCATCTATTAATTTTTTGAGCAGTTCTATTTTTTCTAATTCGGATATAGGATCGAGACTTGTTTTATCAAAGAGTGATAAATTGTCTTGAATAATATCGTTGCAAAAAGAATGAAATGTTGAAATAGTTACTTTGTAGGCACTACTACCAATAAAGCTGACCAATCTTTTGCGCATTGCAATGGCACCTGCATCTGTATAAGTGAGACATAAAATATTTTCGGGTGCTGTATCTGTTTCCAATAAAATCTTCCCAATACGTGCACCTAATATCTGTGTTTTACCTGTACCCGGGCCAGCTATCACCATTACTGGACCTTCTATATTGTCCACTGCCTTTTTTTGAGCCGTATTTAGGTTTTTGTATATGGCTTCAAATGCTGCTTGCTGTTCGGCTCTACTAATCATGGGTTAAAATTAACTGCTTTATGGCTAATTCTTACAACAAAAAGGAGTAAGTATTGTTATAAGAGTATGTCAAAAGTTTATACCCTTCACACTTACCAGGAAATGCCTATTAGCTTAGAAACTGCCTGGGATTTTTTCAGTAGTCCAGCCAATCTTGCCAAAATAACACCCTCTCATATGGGTTTTCATATTATCAGTAAGCACCATGGCGAAAAAATGTATCCTGGTCAGATTATAGAATATACCGTTAAGCCTGTTTTGGGTGTTCCCTTGTATTGGATGACGGAGATTACCCACGTGCAAGAGGGATCTTATTTTGTAGATGAGCAAAGATTTGGTCCATATACCATGTGGCATCATCAACACCATTTTAAAGCAATTCCTGGTGGAGTAGCCATGGAAGATATTGTTCATTACAAGATTCCTTTGGGTATTTTAGGAGATATTGCGAACACTTTATTTGTCAAAAATCAATTGCAGGGGATTTTCGATTATAGGTATAAAGCTGTTTTGGATCTCTGGGGTGCTTACAAGCCTTAGTATTTTTTAAAAAGATTTTTTTAAAATACTTGAGAGGAATGTTCCTTGTTATGCTAAAAAGCATAAACTTTGTTGTCAATTTATTACTTGCTCCATGGGACAAACAAATGGCGGACATGCACAGAAGCTTTCTGTAGCTGGATTAATCGTAACTCTAGGTATTATTTACGGCGATATTGGAACTTCTCCACTCTACGTATTCAAGTCAATCATCAACGACAGAACCGTTACCGAACAATTGGTATATGGTGCCATATCATGTGTGTTCTGGACCTTGACATTACAAACTACATTTAAATATGTGTTTCTTACTTTAAGAGCTGATAATAGAGGGGAGGGTGGAATCTTCTCTCTTTTTGCTTTAATAAGACGCTATGTGAAGTGGATTTATATTCCTGCCATTATTGGTGCTGCGATGTTATTGGCTGATGGTATGATTACACCACCTATTTCTGTTGCATCTGCTATTGAAGGTTTAGGCGGCGTGAAAGGTTTGGAAAATACGATTGTGCCAGGTAATAATTTAACCATTGGTATTGTTATTGCCATTATTTCTTTGATCTTTTTCTTTCAAAGATTTGGAACAAAGATTGTTGGTTTTGCATTTGGTCCAATCATGTTATTATGGTTTTCTATGATCATGGTTTTAGGGGTTTCTCAGATTATAGGACATTGGGAAATTTTAAAAGCATTAAATCCATATTACGGCATTGATTTATTAATAAATTATCCAAAAGGGTTTTGGTTACTGGGAGCTGTATTCTTATGTACTACAGGAGCAGAAGCATTGTACAGTGATTTAGGACATTGTGGTCGTCAAAATATTCAAGTAAGCTGGATGTTTGTAAAATTGGCTTTGGTATTGAACTACATGGGTCAGGGCGCTTGGTTATTACAACATGTTGGCACTTCTATAGAAGGAATGAATCCTTTTTATGAAATCATGCCGCCTTGGTTCTTGGTGATTGGTATTGGTGTAGCCACGATTGCAGCAATTATTGCTAGCCAAGCATTGATTAGCGGATCTTTTACTCTAATCAACGAAGCCATTAGTTTGAATTTCTGGCCAAGAGTAACCGTTAAATTTCCGACAGATCAAAAAGGACAAATTTATATTCCTTCTCTAAACTTTTTATTATGGGTGGGTTGTATCACGATGTGTTTATTTTTTAGAAAGAGTGAACACATGGAAGCAGCCTATGGTTTTTCTATTATCATTACCATGATCTCTACCACCATCTTAATGAACTTTTATTTGTTGAATGTAAGAAGATGGGGTCATTTACCTGTAGCTATTATTATTGCCATATTTAGTGTAGTAGAAATTTCTTTCTTTATTGCGAATGTGGTGAAGATTAAAGAAAGCTATATCACTTTTGTGTTTTCTTTAAGTATGATTTTTGTGATGATGATTTGGCATCGAGCAAGAAAGATTACCAATAGATACTTGGATTTTGTGAAGCTGAAAGATTACTTACAGCAATTGACTGATTTAAGTGCAGATAAGGATGTGCCCAAATATGCAACACACTTAGTGTATTTAACCAAAGCGAATAACCACAGAGAGATTGAGCATCGTATTATGGATTCTATATTGAATCGTAAGCCAAAGCGTGCCGATATTTATTGGTTTATTCATATTGACAGAACCGATTCTCCCTATGGCATGGAGTATAGCATTCGTGAATTAGTAGACGACAAAGTAATGCGTGTTGATTTTAAGATTGGATTTAGAATTCAACCAAGGATCAATATTTGCTTTAAGAAAGTAATGCAAGAATTGAATGAGTGCCAAGAGTTGGGTATTTACAGCAAATACGAATCATTGAAGAGTAAAGATTTCCATGCAGATATTACCTATGTAATTATTGAAAGTTTCTTCTCTATTGAAAATGAATTATCATTTAGAGAAGACTTTATTATGGATACCTATTTTAATATCAAACAATTGGCGCAAAGCGATCAGAAAGCCTTTGGTTTAGACAATGACATGACCATTGTTGAACATGTTCCATTGATTATCAAAGCCAATCAAAACCTAAATTTAAAACGCGTTTTTGAATAAACTTAGTTTTAAGGAAGTGGGATATAGTCGCTAATTTGATTTTGTAATCCAATGGCTATCAACCAATATTGATTGCTTGTTTTTCTTTGAATGCCCAAAGCATTCAAATTCACCATTTTGCTATCTGCGGCTAAAATACCTGCAACACTATATTTGCCTTCTTCTTTTTGAATGATGGCAAAAGATTTTATTAAAGCATTTTTAGGCATATTGATTTGATAGCTTGTATTTGTCTTTTTCTCAATGTTGGGTGCAGCCATAGTGTATTGTGGAACCAGAGAAGGCAGCAATGCTGGGTTTTTATAATAGTTGTTTTGTAAACTATCATTCCATCCATTCGCATTATTTTTAAAACTATTGCTACTAAAATAAACGCTCCCTCCGGTATTTGGTAAGGATCTTAATTTTTTAATTTGATATGGAATTTCATTTGGATCTCTCCATGTACTTGTGGTTCCGGCTCTATATATCCCATGTCCAATATATAATGCTTTTCCATAGGTATGATCATTCCACCACTGTACTAATTCATCATAATCTGCTAAAGCATGTCCATGCTCCCAATACAATTGTGGTGTAACATAATCAATCCACCCTTTTTCCAACCACAACAATATATCAGCGTATAAATCATCATAATTGGTTTGACCAGCTCTTGTAGCACTACCTCTTGGATCTTTGGATTTATTTCGCCAAACACCAAATGGACTTATACCAAATTGCACCCCTGGTTTAATACTTCTAATGGTAGCATTCAATTGTTTGATAATCGTATCACAATTACTTCTTCTCCAAGTTTCTTTGTCCAAACCTCTCGGATATTTTAAATAGGTAGCTTGATCAGGAAAATCTTTATTAGGTACTCTATAAGGATAAAAATAGTCATCCATATGAATAGCGTCTACATCGTATCTCTTTAAAATATCTGCAACTACTTTATTGGTATGCTTCCATACTTCTGGTAGTCCTGGGTTAAAATATTTTTTTCCTTCAAAATTGATGAACCATTCTGGATGCATTTTAGATAGATGACTTGGTGCAACACTAGATTTATTAATATTGAATACTGCTCTATAAGGGTTGATCCATGCATGAAACTCCATGCCTCTTTTATGCGTTTCTTCAATCATAAAATGCAAGGGATCATAAAAGGGGATAGGAGCCTGCCCTTGCTTGCCCATTAAATATTCGCTCCATGGTTCTAATTCAGATGGGTACAATGCATCTCCTGCTGGTCTTATTTGCATCACAATAGCATTCATACCATTTTTTTGATGCTTTTCTAAAATTTGTATGAATTCTTCTTTTTGCGCTTCACTACTTAAGCCCCTTTTGCTTGGGTAATCAATATTTTCAACCGTAGCAATCCATACGCCTCTAAATTCAAAAACATTTTTATCCCATTTGCTAGGCTGTGCATTTGCAGAAATAAAAAAACCTACACAAAGCAGGCTACATAAAATTCTTTGCATCATAATGGGTTTATTTTGAAACTTCACGTAATTGATCTAATAATTGATTCATTGTAATGGCATCTTTTTCGCTAATACCTTTCATTAGTGCGTCTAAATGATGATTCAGTTGATCTAATTTTTCTAGAATGACAAAACCTTTTTTCGAGAGTACTACATCAACCAATCTTTTATCAGTAGGGCAAGTGTTTTTTTCAACCAATTCTTTTGCTACTAATCTGTCTACAATTCTACTTGTATCACTCATTTTATCCAACATGCGTGCTCTTATTTGCAATGTACTAAGTGGCTTATCTGCACCGCGCAATATTCTTAAAATATTGTATTGTTGTTGTGTGATATCTTCTTGGGAAAGTATGCCAGCAATTTTTTCATTTAACCAATTGGCAGTATACATAATATTGATACCCAACTTTTGGTACTCATTTCTGAAATTGGTTTGCTGTATATCTTTTTCTATTCCCATACTATTTACGAAGCTTTATTTTTTGATATAAAGGCAAGCTTATGATTACGCCTGCTGCATCAGCCAACATATCCGACACTTCGAAGCCTCTAGAAGGCACAAAATATTTTTGATAAAATTCCATCCCAATGCCATACAATATACATACTATCATCGTAAGTGCTCTAGCTCTGGTTGTTTTTACAAAGCTATTATCCATTTGATCAAAATGAAATAATGCTGCATACATTAAAGAGCCAAACAAAATAATATGGATGATTTTATCTTGTCCCCAGTAATCTACATTTGGAAGATTACTACCGGGTAAACTTAACATGTAAAAAATAAAGATGATTTCGGCTATCAGCCAAAGACTACTTATTTTTTTCATTGGGCTGGTTTAGTGAACCAACTGCGCATATGCTTCGCTTGATAATAAAGCTTCTACATCTGCTGGATTATTTACTGTTACTTTCACCATCCATCCTGCTCCATATGGGTCTGTATTCACTAATTCTGGTTGTGCTGCTAATGCTGGATTTACTTCAGTAACTGTTCCTGCAACTGGTATGAATAAATCACTCACTGTTTTCACCGCTTCTACAGTACCAAAAACAGCTTCAGCTGATAAACTAGATCCTACTGTATTGATATCAATGTATACGATGTCTCCTAATTCAGATTGAGCGAATTCTGTAATACCAATAGTGGCAGTATTGCCTTCTAATTTAATCCACTCGTGATCTTTTGTGTAACGTAATTCAGCTGGAAATTGCATATGCTTTTTATTTATTGTTGCAAAGATTGGTAAAAATCACTGAAAAAACAATCTACTAGAACTGATTGTTATCAAAATAGAGTAAAATATGGTCTTTCAAAAAGGCTTCCTGCTCTATCATATTCATTATAGGTAGGTTTTTAAGCTGTTTGAAATGAGGCCATCCCTCTTGGTCCTTGCCCTCTACTATATAATATCCACTGCTGGATAGTATGGTACATATGGCAACATGCATCAAGTCTTGCTTTTGCTCTTTGCTTATTTTTTCTTGCGATAAGCCAATTTCTTGCAATCCTATTAAAAACAAAATCGCTTCAACATCTGGTTTTTTGCCAAATCGCTCCATTAGTTTTCGCTCCAATTCCCACCATCTTGACTGAAAATCATCTGCTATGCTTGCCATGTCCCTTTTTCTATTTATTTGGCAAAGGTAGGGTATATCTTAGGGTTGTAAAATGGTTTGATTATCTTTGCCGAAATATTTTTATCATGTTACAGGTTAGTTATTTGCGTGAAAACACCGATTTAGCCAAACAACGTTTAGGGGTAAAACATTTTCCTCAGCTTGGTTTGGTAGATACGGTGATTGCTTTAGACGACGAAAGAAAGGCTTTACAAGCAGGTTTTGATGATTTACAGTCTAAGGTAAACGCGGCTTCCAAAGAGATTGGAGCTTTGATGGCTAAGGGAGAGAAAGACAAGGCAGAAGCCATCAAACAAGAAGTAGCAGGATGGAAAGCACAGTTGGATCCATTGAAAACCAAGATGACTGAGGTTGAGGCAAGCTTACAACAAACTATTGTACAACTTCCTAATTTACCCCATCCTTTAGTGCCTATTGGGAAAACGCCAGAAGAAAATGAAGTTGTAAGAACGGGAGGGGTAGTTCCAAAATTGGTTGATGGTGCTAAAGCGCATTGGGATTTGATCAAGCAATACAATTTGGTTGATTTTGAAACAGGGGCTAAAATCACTGGTAGTGGTTTCCCTTTATATATTGGCAAAGGCGCTAAATTTCAAAGAGCATTGGTGCAATATTTTTTAGATTTTAATACGGCTGCAGGTTATACAGAATACCTACCACCCTTTATGGTGAATGCAGCTTCTGCTTTTGCAACAGGTCAGTTACCCGATAAAGAAGGTCAAATGTACCACGCTACGGAAGATGATTTTTATTTGATTCCTACTGCTGAAGTGCCTGTTACCAATGTGTTTCGTGATACTATATTAAAAGAAACAGATTTACCGGTGATGATGACTGCATACTCTCCTTGTTTTAGAAGAGAAGCGGGAAGTTTTGGTAAAGAAGTAAGAGGTTTAAATAGAGTACATCAATTTGAAAAAGTAGAGATTATACAAATTGTACATCCAGAGAAAAGTGAAACTGTTTTAGAAGAGATGGTGGCACATGTTGAAAAACTTTTGGTGAGTCTTGGATTGCCTTATAGAATTTTAAGATTATGTGGTGGTGATATGGGATTCGCTTCTGCTATTACATACGACTTTGAAGTATATAGTGCAGCTCAAGAAAAATGGTTGGAAGTAAGTAGCGTTTCTAATTTCATGAACTACCAAACCTATAGAATGAAATGTAGGTTTAAAGATGCCAATGGTAAAATTCATTTCACGCATTCTTTGAATGGAAGTTCACTGGCTTTACCAAGAATTTTTGCAGCCATTGTAGAAAACTATCAAACCGCGAATGGAATTGCTTTACCAGAAGTGTTGAAGCCTTATTTTGGTGGACAGGATTTAATCTAAGCTTATACTAAAGGTCACTTAGTTTAATGCCAATAGCTATTGGGTTCAATTGAAAAGCATTTTGTTCATCATTGAACAAGTTGGTTCGACTGTAGGATCCATATAAAGTAAAGTCTCCAAAACCTAATTCTCCAATAGTGGCTATTCTCCAGTTATTTAAATTAAATGTGCCGTTGTACTTTTCTTTTCCTCTTTCGGTACTGATTTGCTTATTTCTGGCTTTTAATAAATAACCTGCCGACATACCAAGACTTGCATGTAATGGTCTTCTTGCGCCAGGTGTTAAATTAATATTAACCTTCACTGGTACGGTTAGGTAGTTTACGAACAATTTATTTTTACTAAAATTGATGTTATCAAATTTCACTTTATTGATCACATCATCTCTGAAACTAATATTTTGTTCAAATCTAAAATTGAACATCTCTAATCCTACACCATATTGCAAGCTTGCAAAATTTTTGATGAGCTTCACTCTTTGTTGTGCAAACCAAAGATTCACATTGGTTGATTTTAAATGATTGAGCTCCAAACTACCTGAATATAAATTTGGGAATCGATCTGCTGAAGGCGAGTTGTCTATATAATTGGCAAAACCAAGGTCCAAATCAAAATAACTTGTCCTATTATCAATATTATTGAACTTTCTAGTTTTTGTAAAACTAACATTTGCCTTCTTTCTAGGAGTATATCTTGCTTCTCTAACACTATCGTTTGCGCGCTTCACGATTACCAAATTGCCTACTCTTATAGTGTCTTGCGAATAAGCTGTCGCAAAAATTAGAAATGTATTAATTAGGAGGAAGTATTTTTTCATTTTTTAATTCAATTGTTGGATACTAGAATTTACCAAAACGAAGGCCTATTGCAAATGGGTAATTAAATTGTTTTGACAACTTGCTATCGTATAAGTTTGTTAAGCTTACAGAAGTATATAATTTGATATTGCCAATACCTAACTCACCTATACCAGCCACTTGAAAATCGTTCAAGTTGAAATTGCCATTATACTTTTGTTTTTTACCGTCAATTTGCTTGTTTTTTGAATTCATTAAGTAGCCTACACTTAATCCACCGCCAATATTGAACCCTTTTTTAGGTGAGCTGTAGTTTAATAAAATCGGCACTGTTAAATAACTGGTATATAATTTATCTTTTTTAAATGTTTTACTATCTAAATAAACATAAGATGGGCCAGTATTTCTAAAACTAATGGGTTGTTCAAATCTGAAATTATACATATTCATACTTAAACCATACTTTACGTACCAATTTTCTTTTAGTTGGTATTTTTGTTGTACAATCCACAAGTTCACATTGCTTGATTTACCATTGTTCAATTGAAAGCTTTTTGCAGTTAAGACTGGACCAACTGCAGGATTGGTAAACTGAGGTTGCCATTTATAACTTGTTGCATCCAAATAATTAGCAAAACCAATGTCTAAAGTGAACCATTTTGTATTCACTTCTTTTTTTCTTGTTTTGATTCTTTCAATTTTGATTTGGGTATTTCTGAAATCACCTCTATCAATCATTGTTTGCCAATCTTTTTTCGCACTTTGGTCCTGAGATTTAATGATCAAAAAACTACCTATTTTAATGGTATCTTGATTCATAGCAACCAATGTGTCTTTTTGAGCCAATAAGCTGCTTGATATTAAAATGCTTAAAAATGGCAAGATTAATTTTTTCATACTACTTTATTTATTTTTCTCTGATTTATTTCTTTTAAATAGGGCGTTTAGTCTTCTAGTAATTCCTCTAAACTTATCACCGTCTAATTCAATATTACTAATATATATAACACGATCATTGTCTTCGGTATTAATTTCTTCAAAAATTTCTTTTTCTATTTTTTGCTCCACCGAAATAGTACTATTCATTGTGGTATTATCAGCAGTAATTGAGCTGGATTCCACCATGGTTGCTGTTTGATCAGCATTCAAAGTTTCTTTAGATAAGATAGGCTGATCATTGTTTGTAACACTAGCGATGATTGGCAGTGTTGCATCGGCAATGACTTGATTAGGCTGAGCGATAATTTGTGGTTGGTTATTCAGTTGATTATCGGTTGTACTAAGTGTTTTTTCAATAGGTTTTAAAATACTTACTGACTTGTTAGGTATATTGTTTTTTATTGGCGCGATAGAAGCTACTAATTGGGGTTGTTGGAGTTGCGGCTGATTCACTAAAGTTTTTACGCCAAAGAATATGCTAATTGCAATTGCAGCAATTGAACCCGTTGCCCAATATATTTTTTTAATATCTATTAACTTGGCACTTTTCAAACTGCTTTTATACAAAGTCTTTTTAAATGCCGGATCTAATGATGCATTCATTTCATCAAATCTGTATAAACTTGATTTATCTGAAAATTCAACAAATTCAGGCTTCAATTGAACAGCTTGTAATGCTTTTAGTGTTTGAGCCAGTTTTGGATTGGATGCAAGCAATAACTCTACTGCTGCTTTTTCAGAAGCAGATAATTCATTGTCGATATACAACAATAAATAATTTTCGTAGTTATCTTGATTCAATTCCATTTAAGCGCTTGCTTTTTGTAAGTGACTTAATTTTTCTTTTAATTGTAGTCTAGCTCTATGTATATATACTTTTACTTGACTTTCACTTAAGTTCATTATTTCACCTATCTCTTGATAATTATATCCTTCGTAATCTTTTAAAAGAATCAAACTCTTTTGTGTGGGGTTTAATTCGTTTATCGCTTTTAATATAGTTTGTCTTAATTCGTGCTGAGGTTGATATACTGGATCTATAGAACTAGTCTCGTAAATATCTGTCACAGTATATTTTTTTACCTTACGGATATGATCTATCATTTGATGATAGGCAATGGTAAATAAATAGGACTTTACTTTTACAGGGTCTACTGTATCTCTATTGATCCAAAGTTTTTCAAAAGCCGTTTGGACGATATCCCTTGCATCCTCTTCATGTTGGATATTTTTGACAATAAAACGGTAGACGCCGTCTGCGTATTGGTCCACTGCATTATTGTAAGCTATATCGGTCATGCCTAGAAATAAGGATGTTTTGTTAATAGAACGCTTCCAGCTCCAATATGTTACAGTGAATTAGTAATTAATTACCTGTTCTTGGATATTTTGAGGAAGTTCTCTCCATTCATACTGCTGATTTCTCAATTGTGGCTCAAAACCAGCTTCTTTGATGGCTTCTTGGATGGTTTTATAGGTAAATCTATGAGGTGCCCCCGCTGCGCTCACTACATTTTCTTCTAACATGATACTTCCAAAGTCATTTGCACCAGCTTCCAAGCAAACCTGCGCGGTAGCTTTTCCTACTGTTAACCAGCTTGCCTGGATATTTTTAATATTTGGCAACATGATTCTGCTAATGGCAATCATTCTGATATACTCTTCTGTAGTAGTAAGGTTATGTACCCCTCTAATTTTAGTCAATAAGGTATCTACATCTTGGAAGGTCCAAGGGATGAATGCTAAGAATCCTTTAGCATCTTTTGGTTTTCTATCTTGTGTTTCTCTGATTCTTACTAAGTGTATAAATCTTTCTTCCAAAGTTTCAACATGACCAAACATCATTGTTGCACTTGATGTGATATGTAGTTGATGCGCAGCAGCCATAACTTCTAACCACTCATCTGCACCACACTTGCCATTAGATACCAATCTTCTAACTCTATCTACTAAAATCTCTGCGCCCGCACCTGGTAAGGAATCCATGCCTGCTTCTTGTAATGTTTTTAAAACATGGGTATGGGTATGTCCACCTAATTTTGCGATATGTGCAATTTCTGGTGGTCCTAATGTGTGTAATTTAATCGTTGGAAATTCAGACTTAATTTGTCTAAATAAATTTGCATAAAAATCTAAACCTAATTCTGGATGATGTCCACCTTGTAATAATAATTGATCACCTCCCCATTCGATGGTCTCTTTAATTTTTTTGCGATAAGTATCCATATCTGTGATATAAGATTCTGGATGACCTGGTATTCTATAAAAATTACAGAATTTACAATTGGCAATACAAACATTGGTAGTATTTAAATTTCTATCAATTTGCCAAGTTACTTTTCCATGAGGCACTTGTTTTTTTCTTAACTCGTTGGCTACATAAGTCAACTCAGTTAATGGGGCATGTTCAAATAAAAACATTCCCTCTTCTTTTGTCAAGTACTCAAAGTTCAAGGCCTTTTGATATAAAACATCCAATTGCATATCCTTTAATATTAGAGTGCAAAGTTAATATATCTAGTATACAATGATTTGACTAATTTTGTCCTTCTATGATACAATTTGATCGTTTTACATTAGACAATGGATTGAAGGTATTGGTGCATCAAGATACCAGTACGCCAATGGCCGTAGTAAATGTTTTATATAATGTGGGGTCTAAGGATGAAAACCCCCACAAAACTGGCTTTGCGCACTTGTTTGAACATCTGATGTTTGGAGGTAGTGTGAATATCCCAGAATATGATGAACCCTTGCAAAGAGCAGGAGGTGAAAACAATGCTTATACCACCAATGATTTAACCAATTACTATTGCCAATTACCTGCAGAAAATATTGAAACTGCTTTTTGGTTAGAGAGTGATAGAATGCTCTCTTTGGCTTTTAGTGAGAAAAGTTTAGAAGTACAAAGAAAAGTGGTATGCGAAGAGTTTAAAGAACATTATATCAATAAACCTTATGGCGACGCATGGCACAAGATGCGCAATTTGGCATATACCCAACATCCTTATCAATGGATGACCATTGGTGCTTCTTTAGAACATGTGGAGCAAGCAACGATGCAAGAAGTAAAAGATTTTTTCTTTCAATTTTATAGACCTAATAATGCCATTCTTGTGGTTACTGGGAATGTCACTACGGATCAAGTGAAAGTATTGGCAGAAAAATGGTTTGGCCCTATTGAAGCTGGTAAGCCTTATCACAGAAATTTACCAGTGGAGCCAAAACAAGAAAAAAATAAATCATTAGATGTGCGTGCAGATGTTCCTATGGACATGTTAATGATGACATGGCATATGGGAGGAAGATTTGATGCAAGTTATCATGCTACAGATTTAATAACAGAAGTATTGGGTGGTGGTGCAAGTGCAAGATTGTATGAAGAGTTGATTAAGAAAAAACAAATTTTCTCTAGCATCGATTGTTATCATTTTGGTACCGTTGATCCTGGTTTATTGGTGATTGAAGGAAAGCTAGTTAAAGGGATCAGCATGTCTGTTGCTGAAAAAGCAGTACTAGACGAAGTGGCTAAATTAACCAATGATTTATTGGAAGAAAAAGAAGTACAGAAAGTAATTAATAAAACAGAGAGTATTATTTGTTTTGAAGATATGAGTATCATGAACAGAGCACATAGCTTAGCATTTTATGAATTACTAGGGGATGCTCAGTTAATGAATACAGAATTAGAAAAATACCAAGCGGTAACGCCTGCTATCATTCAAGCTACTGCTCAAGCAATTTTTACGGAGCAAAATCGAAACACTTTATACTACTATAGCAAATCATAAATCATGGCATTAAATAGAAATAAGGCACCCTTTATAAAAGATGCTGTTGACTTTGATATTCGTTTAAAACCTTATCAACACTACCGTCTAGACAATCAGGTGGAAGTATATGCTTTTGAAGGTGGCTCTCAGGAAGTGATGATGTTAGACATGGTTTTTTATGCTGGGAATAGTTATGAGCAAAAAAATTGGGTAGCAGCTGCAACAAATTTTTTATTGAAAAATGGCACATCTACTAAAACTGCTTTTGAGATTAATGAAGCTTTTGAATTTTACGGAGCCTATTTAAATCGAAGCTGTTATAACGAAACCTCTACGATTTCTTTACATTGTCTGAATAAACATTTTGAAAAAGTTATTCCAACTGTAAGTGAACTTATAACGGATGCGCAATTCCCAGAAAAAGAATTAGAGATCTACCAGAAGAATCAAATTCAGAGACTTACATTGAATTTGAAGAAAGGCGATTTTATTGCGAATAGATTAATTGATGAATATTTATTTGGTATAGAACATCCATATGGTAAATACTCTACCGAAAAAGATTTTAATTTGTTGACAAGAGAAGACCTGGTGAACTTTTATAATCAATTTTACAAGAATGGGAAGTTGGTCATTTTTATGGCAGGAAAATTTCCTTCCAATACCATTGAATTATTGAATAAACATATTGGAAGTCTTTCTTTGAATGCAAAAGCCATCCCCGATTTTAATCATCCAATCATTGCTGCTAAAGAAAAAAAGTACAGTGTAGTAAATGATGAAAGTGCTGTTCAAGGCTCTATTAGAATTGCTAGACATTTCCCCAATAGACATCATCCTGATTTTGCCAGTGCACAAATATTGAATAATATTTTTGGTGGATTTTTTGGATCTAGATTAATGAGCAATATCAGAGAAGACAAAGGATATACATATGGTATACATAGTTATTTACAAAACCATATGCAAGAATGTGCATGGATGATTAGCACCGATGCTGGTAAGGATGTTTGTAGAGCCACTATTGATGAAGTGTATAAAGAGATGAAAATTTTAAGAGAAGAATTAGTGGAGAAAGACGAATTAGACTTGGTGAAGAATTATATGTTAGGTTCTTTATTGGGGGATTTGGATGGTCCATTCCAGATAATTGGACGTTGGAAGACCTATATATTAAATGGGTTAACAGAGGATTATTTCTATAATACCATTCAAACAGTTCGTACAATAGAGCCAAAAGCGCTTCAGGATTTGGCCAATAAATACCTAAAAGAAGAGGATTTTTACGAGTTGGTAGTGTACTAGAAATAATTTTTAAAAATATTTTAAATCCTAAAGTATTGTAATTCAATATCTTAGGATTTTTTATTTTATAGAACTATAAAAAACTTGGTACTATGTGATGCATAGTACCTTATTTCTCCTTAGCTTTGTGGTATAAATTCAAATTATGGATATTCAAAACACACAAAGTCAGATGCGCAAGGGCGTTTTGGAGTTTTGCATATTGTCCATCATTCAACAAGGCGAGGTTTATCCGAGTGATATTGTTGAGCAAATGAAAGCGGCCAATCTGCATATTCTAGAAGGTACTTTGTATCCTTTGTTAACAAGATTAAAAAATGCGGGCTTATTAAATTACCGTTGGGTAGAAAGTATCAGTGGACCCCCAAGAAAATATTTTGTAATGACCGAAGAAGGCGAGAAAGCCTATCAAGCATTACATACTACTTGGTCTGAAATGGCAAGTTCGGTTGAAGCCATTATTGCGCCAAAAGCAAACCCCATTGTTAACGAAGCAGATACTGCTGAATAAATTTAAAGTAATGAAAAAAGTAATCAATATAAATTTCCAAGGTCGCATTCTTCCAATTGAAGAAATGGCTTATGAAAATTTGAAAAATTATATAGAATCGCTTAGTGCTTATTTTGAAAAAGAAGAAGGTAAAGATGAAATCATCAATGATATCGAATGTCGTGTAGCAGAATTATGTGAAGATAGATTGAAGAAGGGTGCAGTTTGTATTACAGAAGATGATATCAATTTAATTATTGAAAGCATTGGTCGTCCAGCTGATTTTGAAGCACAGGATGGTTTTGAAGCACAATCAAGTTCAGGTAATTCTAATTATTCTTCTTCTCAAAATGAAGGACAAAATAATTGGGATAATATAAGACCAAAGCGTTTATACCGTGACGAGCAAAACAAAGTTTTAGGTGGAGTTTGTAGTGGTATTGCAAATTACTTTGGCTTGGAACCATTATTGGTAAGAATTTTATGGATCTTTTTGATCGGTGTAAATATTTTAGGGTATTTAATTTTATGGATTGCCGTTCCAAGTTCTTCCGTAAAAGAAATCGGAGGGGTTAAAAAAAGATTGTTTAGAGATATTGAAAACAAAGTGATTGGCGGTGTTTGTGCCGGCTTGTCTAAATATTTTGGAATTAAGGTATGGATTATCAGAATTTTATTTTTAATACCTTTTATTCGTTTAGTATTTAATTTTAGAGAAATACATTTATTCCAATTTTGGGATGCACCAGATTTCCCTAATTTCTTAGATATTACATTTAGTCCAGGATCAGTATTTATTTACATTGTACTTTGGTTGGTATTACCAGAAGCAAAAACAAGTGCTGATAAATTAGAAATGGTAGGGGAGAAAGTGGATTTGAATAGTATTAAGAATACCATTCAAAATGATATGGAAGGTTTTAGTAAAAGAGCGCAAGGATGGGGAAGTGATTTGAAAAATAAATATCAAACCGATCATGCTTCTAATACAAAAAATGGGGCATCTGCTCACCCTTCAGAAAAAAGAAAAGGTATTGTTTACTATATAGGAAGAATCATCACAATAAGTATTAAAGCCTTTGTATATTTTATATTAGGTATTATAGGCATTTCATTATTAGCAGCTTTGTTTGGAATTGGAGTAGCAGCAACTGCAGTAATGCCGCTTAGAAAATTCTTATTGGAAGATGGTGCGCAAATATGGTCTGTATATGGTGCTTTATTATTCTTTGTTTGGGTACCTATCATAGGAATTGTTACTGCCGTAGTAAGAAAATTGGCTGGATACAAAAAAGCCAATGTATGGGTAAGGTCTAGCTTTGTTGCTTTATGGGTAGTAGGTTGGGTTTTATTATTCTATTTTGGAAGTAGCTTAGGGCATAGTTTTTCTAAACATAATGTTCCAGAGGAACAAACAGTTGCATTAGCGAATCCTGCAGTAGATTATTTAGAAGTGACCGCATCACCAAAAATGAAATATTATGAAGATCGTTGGTTTCAAATTTCACCTTTTGATGCGTTTTCAGATGAAGACACTGTTTTTGTAAGAAACCTAAGAATTAGAATTGTTCAATCCAAGACGGATAGTTTTCAAGTAAAAGTGGTGAAATTAAGTAATGGTAAAACCATTCAAAATGCCAATGAATTAGCTAGTAAAATTAATTTTGATTTGACGCAACAAGATAGTTTGGTGTTTTTGGATAGAGGTATTGCTATTAATAAGAAAGATAAATTCAGAAACCAACATATTATTATGACTATTGCTGTGCCATTGGGTAAGCGAATCAAAATAACTAATAAAGGTTGGTCTCAAACCAATGTTAGAATCAATGGCAGAGGTATGCATACCGAAACCTTTGACCGTATTTCTTCTGATGATGATTGGTATGATGAGTGGAATGAGCCATGGGATAATGAATCATTTTCTTATGAGCGTGGCGTTGAGTATAAAATGACTGCCACTGGTTTAGAAAAAATCAAAAGAGATGATGATGCTGAGGAGAAATTAAATAACGATGATCAGGATCCAGACGAAATGGAGCAAAGATTGGAGGAATTGAAAAGAGAAAGAGAAGAGATTGAAAATAATTTAGAGAAAAACAGAGAAGAAAAATTAAGAGAGTTAGAAAAAATTGACAAAGCTTTGGAGAAGCAAAAAAAGGATATCAATAAATCTACCCAAAAGATATCCGCATCTGTAGATGCTTCAGATGTAAAGAAAAGCAGACTTCCAAAAGTCGCAGGTAAATTAACCGACATCAATTGGGTTTTGGAGCGTTTTACTTATTAGATTCAATTGTTTATAGTTAAGATGAAAAACATCCCTTCTTTTTAGAGGGGGTGTTTTTTTTATGTACCTTTGGACAAATTTTAAATAGATGAGTGAAATCTTAAACACCCCTTTTACTGCTAAACATTTAGCACTTGGTGCAAAAATGGCTGCTTTTGCTGGATACAATATGCCAATTAGTTATGCTGGAATTAATGTGGAGCATGCTGCTGTTAGAAATGCTGCTGGCGTATTTGACGTGAGTCATATGGGAGAGTTTATTTTAAGAGGACCAGATGCATTGGATTTAATTCAACGTGTAACATCTAACGATGCTTCAGTTTTAGAAGATGGTAAAGCACAGTATAGTTGCTTGCCAAATACTACTGGCGGTATTGTAGATGACTTATTGGTGTATTGTGTAGAGAAGCATAAAGTTTACATGTTGGTGGTGAATGCTTCTAATATTGAAAAAGATTGGAATTGGATTAGTAGTTATAATACAAAGGGAGTTGAAATGCATAATATTAGTGCAAAGACTGCTTTGTTAGCGGTGCAAGGTCCAAAAGCTACTCAGATTGTACAACAAATGACAGATATTGATGTGCTCAATATGCCTTATTATAGTTTTGCAAAAGGAACTTTATTGGGCATTGATAATGTTTTAATTAGTGCAACAGGATATACAGGTGCTGGAGGTGTTGAAATTTATTTTGAAGATATAGACGATAATGCTTCAAAAGTTTGGGATGCTTTATTTGAAAAAGGAGCTGCATTTGGTATACAACCTATTGGATTGGGTGCAAGAGACACTTTAAGATTAGAGATGGGCTTTTGTTTATACGGTAATGATATTGATGATACCACTAGCCCTATTGAAGCTGGTTTAGGTTGGATTACAAAATTCACCAAAGAGTTTACCAATGCTGCTGCTATTAAAGCTCAAAAAGAAAATGGAGTTGCTAAAAAATTAGTAGGTTTTGAAATGATTGATAGAGGGATACCTCGTCATTATTATATAATTAAAGATGCTGATGGAAAAGAAATTGGTTCCG
Source organism: Chitinophagaceae bacterium (assembly GCA_017856545.1). GTDB lineage: Bacteria > Bacteroidota > Bacteroidia > Chitinophagales > Chitinophagaceae > Sediminibacterium. Next base: position 5,300 of record JAFMEV010000003.1, on the reverse strand, counting down.
TTACATCTGGAACGCAGGCCCCAAGTTTAGGCAAAGCAATTGGCTTAGGTTATGTTGCAACGGAACATGCAAAATTGGGTACTGAAATTTATATTGATATTAGAAATACGCTGGTTAAGGCTAAAGTGGTGAAGTTTCCTTTTAAGTAAAAAATGATCAACATCATATAAAAGGGGGCAATTGCCCCCTTTTTTTGTATAGATAATTACTATGTTTTAGCACTTTGCTTTCTTGCAGTTTTGTGGTTCAACAAAAAAATAATTTTATGAAAGCAATTAAAAACAAAGTGCAATTAATTGGGCATCTAGGTGCTGCCCCGGAGATCAAAATTTTTGATACAGATAAAAAGGTTGCCAATTTAAGTATTGCAGTCAATGACCGATTTAAAAATGCAAAAGGGGAATGGGTGGATGAAACACAGTGGTTTAATTTAGTAGCATGGTCTAAGTTGGCACAATATGCAGAACAGTATTTATTGAAGGGTTCCGAAATTGCCATTGAGGGTAGAATTGTGAATAAATCTTATACAGATAAGAATGAAATCAAAAGAGCTACAACAGAGATTATTATTTCGGAAATTTTATTGTTAAATAAAGCAAAAGATAAAATTTAACGATTAAAAAAATGAGTCTTGTTGTATCTTTGCGCCTATGAGTGAACAAAAAAAGAAACCAAGTCTACACACGGTATTAACCCCTTCTTTATTAGACTTGTATGAAGTGCATGATTCAATAGTAGTGATTATTGATGTGTTTAGAGCTACCTCCACCATGGCGACTGCTTTATATAATGGTGCATCCAAAATTATCCCTGTTGATTCAGCGGAATTATGTATCGAAATGGGTAAGCAAACGGGAGGAATTACTGCGGGTGAAAGAGATGGAAAAATTATTCCAGGATTGGCTTATGGTAATTCGCCTTCTGAATATCCAAGATCTTTTATCGAAAATAAAACCCTTGTGATTACCACTACCAATGGTACCAAATTGTTGCATATGGCTTTGAAGCAAGGTGCTAAAGAAGTGATAACAGGCTCATTTCCTAATTTATCAAAAGTGGTTAGTTTTTTAAAAGAACAAAATGCCAATATTATTTTAGGTTGTTCTGGTTGGAAAAATAGATTTAATATAGAAGACACTTTATTTGCTGGAGCAGTGATTGAAGAAATCAAAGACCAGTTTACAATTCATTGCGATAGTAGTTATATGGCCAATAATTTATATAACATGCACAAGGCGGATTTGCCAAACTATATTAAGACCCTAACACATTGGCATCGTTTGGCAGCATATGGCTTAGAAGAAGACATGCTATATTGTATTTCTAAGGATGTTGCCCCTTCTTTGCCCATTTTCAAGAATGGGGCATTGATTGACTTAAAATAGCCCACAAAGTTGTACATTTGCAAATTGCCCTTTTTGAAGGGTAATTTGTATTTATTATGGCATTACCCTATTTAGTTAAACACATATACAGTTACGGCACCGAAGAGGTGATTAGAAGAGGTAAGCGAATTTTTGCCTTAAAAAATATTGAACTTGTTAAGTTCGATCCATTATTGGGTTCTATCCATTGCAGGGTTAAAGATGATGGCTATAGCACTTTTTATAAAGTGACGATTGAGAACTTTAAGAATCCAGCTACTTTGTCTTTAAGATGTGGCTGTCCTTATAATTTATCAGAAGTTTGTAGACATAAAGCTGCCGCTTTGTTTTTTATCCAAGATTTAATGGATAAAAATATGTTGGAATATCAATCGGAGGCCTACAAGACTACCCATACATTACTGCGAACTAAAAACTTAGATCTTAAAATGATCAAGATGCTTTGTTCAAAAGACACTTTTGAAAAAGCAGAAAATACTTTAAAAACCATAAGACCTCATATTTTATTGAGTGAGAATGAAAGGGTAGAAGCAGAAGTGGAGCATCATGGAAAAACGCATCATATCATCATTCAAAAAAACGAAGAAAGATTTTTTGATACTTCTTGTGATTGCTTGTCTGAAACAGCTTATCCTCTTTGTTTGCATAAGACCATGCTTTTATTGTTGCTATTTCAATTAAAAGGTGCAGATTATTTTGATTCAATTAGAAACTGGGATAGAGAAAAAAATAAGTTATTAGCATTATATGGTTATTCATTAAAAGATAACCTAGAAAATAAATTTGAGTTTACTTATCAAGATGGAAAACCTTTCTTAAAAGTATTAGATAGTAGTATTCAAAGAATCAATAATGATGGCATTTCTAAGCAAATCGGTTTTTCTAAGTCATTACCTATCGTAGAAGTTGAAACCAGAGAGCCTAAAGAAGAAAAAATCACCCATCGCTTTGGATTGGTTATGCAAGAAGATGCCAATAGTTATCCTTATATACAATTTAATATCATTAAAGGGGAAGTGAATGATGAAGGAACTTCTTTTATTGGGAAAGTAGAAAAAATAGACTTAGCTAAATTAGTTACACCTGCATTAATCAATGAAGAAGATAAAGTTTTGTTGCAATTAGTGAAGAAATTGCAACCTGCTGAAATGGCTAAGTTTTTAAATAAAAATTCACCATTTCAAGGTTTCTGGGATACCATTCTTCATGCAGATGAGGCAAGCTTACCTGAAGAAACAAAAGAATTAATGCAAGAGTACTTGCATCCTAAAATTGAAAAAGTTTGGAGAGATTTATCTGAACATCCTTTTAGTTTCTTCATTCCACATAATAAACCATTTACTACAGCTAATTTGCAAAAAGCAGATTTAGTCTACCAGCCTATTCAGCCTTCTTTTAGGGTAGAAAAATTGGAAGACAAGTACATGGTATATGCTCATGTTAATATTGCTGCTGGTAAAATGGGCATCGAAGACAATCAATCTAAATCCCATTATATTTTTCAATACCATCATGAATGGCATCATTGGAAAACAAGAGAAGACTTAATGTGGGTGGAGCGTTTCTTGCCAAATGGATTTCAAGAAGTATCACTAGATAATTGGTCAAGTTATTTGCAATCTACTTTGTTGCCTTTGGCAAAGCAATATGTTGTGGAATTTGATAATGTCGTACAAGAAAAATTAAAAAATATCAAGCCAACCTTGCAAATTTTCCTAAGAGAAAGCAATGACTTTTTATTTTTCGAACCTTTATTTGTTTATCAGAATATTATTGTAACCAAAGATGATAATGCAAGCGTCATTCAGCAAGAGGGAGATAAGATTATTATTTTAGAGCGAAATTTTGCAGAAGAGAGACAATTGATGTTGGTGATTGAGCAATTACACTCTGGATTCGTAAGACCTAATGAAGGAAATGTTTTAGCATTAAAAGGTTCTGAGGTCTTAAAGAATAATTGGTTCTTTTTATTCATAGATACTTTAAGAGAAAGACAAATTCCATTATTTGGAACCGAGTCTCTAAAACAATACAAGTTTAACACAGCCAAACCTGCTACTAGATTATACATAAGCAGTAATACAGATTGGTTTGATGCCAAAGTGGAAATTTCCTTTGGGGATCAAAAAGTGTCTGTACAGGATATTAAAAACATGCTTACCAATAAGCAACAATATATTCCGTTAAAAGATGGAAGTTTAGGTGTTTTACCTGAAGAATGGATTCAAAAATATTCTTTACTCTTTAAGGTGGGTGAGGGTAAAACAGATAATTTAAAATTAAGCAAGTATCATTTTTCTGTGATTGATGAATTGTATCAACAAAGAGATGAGACAGAATTAATTTTCCAATTAGAAGGAAAGTACGAAAACATAAGAGAAAAATATACTATTGCAGCAGTTGATCCACCATCGCATTTGACTGCAACGCTTAGACCTTATCAGGTAAGTGGTTTCCAATGGTTAAATTATTTGCATGATGTTCAATGGGGTGGAATTTTGGCTGATGATATGGGTTTGGGTAAAACCATTCAAACCTTATCTTTCTTACAACATTTGAAAGAAAAGAATGGTCAACTTTTTGCCTTAGTGGTATGTCCAACCAGTTTGATGTATAACTGGCAAAATGAATTAAAGAAATTTACTCCTTCATTAACTTTCCAAATTCATCACGGAGGCAGTAGAAATAAAACACAGTTGATCAATAGAGAGGTAGAAGTAATTATCACTACCTATGGTACTCTAAGAAGCGATATTAAAATGTTTTCTGAATTAGCATTTGATTATGTGATTTTGGATGAGAGTCAAGCCATTAAAAATCCAACTAGTAAAGTAACAAAAGCAGCTTCTTTATTAAAAGCTACCAACAGATTGTGTTTGAGTGGTACGCCTTTGCAGAATAATACATTTGATATTTATGCTCAAATGAATTTCTTGAATCCTGGCATGTTGGGATCAGTTGAATTCTTCAAGCATAATTTCTCGATGCCTATTGATAAATTTGATGAGCAAGAGCAAAAAGAGCATTTGAGAAAATTTGTTTTCCCTTTCATTTTAAGAAGAACCAAGGAGCAAGTGGCTAAAGATTTACCAGAGAAACAAGAAATGGTTTTGTATTGTGAAATGGGAGATGCGCAAAGAAAAATTTACGAAGCGTATAGAAATGACTATAGAGATAAGTTATTAGGTATGGTGGAAGAGAAGGGTTTGCAAAAATCTCAATTATCTATATTACAAGGTTTGATGAAACTTCGTCAAATATGTGACAGTCCTGCGATTATAAAAGATGAAAGCTATCCAAACGAGTCAGTTAAATTAACGGAGTTGACACGTGAGATCGTTGAAAATATTGGTGATCATAAAGCCCTTGTTTTCTCTCAGTTTTTGGGAATGCTGGGGTTAATCAAGGAAGAACTCACCAAATTAGGAATTGATTTCGAATATTTTGATGGCTCTAGTACTATTCAAGAAAGAGAAAGAGCGATTGAGCGTTTCCAAAACGATCCAAAGTGTAGAGTATTTTTAATTTCTTTAAAAGCTGGTGGAGTTGGTTTAAACTTAACTGCTGCTGATTATGTGTACATTGTAGATCCTTGGTGGAATCCAGCAGTGGAGCAACAAGCTATTGATAGAACCCATCGTATTGGTCAAACAAAAAATATTTTTGCTTACCGTATGATTTGTAATGATACGGTGGAAGATAAAATTCTGAAATTACAAGATAGAAAAAGAGCTTTGGCAAAAGATTTAATTTCCGATGAAGAAGGATTTGTTAAATCTCTTACCAAAGAAGATATCAATTATCTATTTTCATAACTGAGTCTCCGAAGGGACTCAGTGATTCCATTACTTTATTTTAATTCCGCTGCTGCTAAATTTGCTTTCGGATTTTTTGCAAATTCATTCTTACATTCTG
>JAFMEV010000036.1 GCA_017856545.1 Chitinophagaceae bacterium | reverse complement strand
GTTCCTTGTTCTCTTTGTGTAGCATACCTACCATAATGGTAAAATCTTGAACGTATTCCTTGTTGCACATTTTGTACTATTTCTTCATCTTCCTGTTCTACCATATCTAAACCGCTACCTGCACCCTGTCCCAATTTACTTTCGTCAAAAACAAAACTTAAAAAACTTACTTTGGTATTTCCCGCATCAATGGGTGTAACAATATTCAAAGACAGTCCCCAAGGATAAAAATTAAACATCATATTAGGGTATACCCAAAAATAATAGGCTGCTATATTTTTACCAAAGTCTTGATGGCCTTCAGGTATATCAAAACAATGCTCATTATTTTTAGCAATCCCTAATTGTAAACTGGAGTACTTAAATATTTCTGTCGTGTAATCTTTAAAATCTAAAAACAAGCTTAATCCGGGATGTACAAATGGAATATGAAATCCTTCCAAATAATTTTCACAGTACAAGGCCCAATTGGCTTTGATATGATAATCATTAGATCTGCTTGCATCAAATTTTAAATCTTTAATAGGCAACCAACCTATTCTTTCTTCCATCTCTCTAAAATACAATGCAGGATCCAATCCCTTGCTCAGTTGCGTAAACAACAATGGACCCCATTGATACATTTTCAAATGATGTAAATGATTGTTCTCTGGAATAAAATTTTCTACCTCTTTAAATTCTGGCATAGAAATAAATTTCCCATCCAAATGAAACGCTCTTCCATGATACTTACAACGCAATTGTTTTAATGCACTGCAAGGTTCATACACCATCAAATTTCCTCGATGAGTACATACATTAGATAAGCAATGTACATGTCCTTCTCTGTCCTTGGTCAATACCAAGGGCTCCTCTATATAATTTTCCAATAATTTAAATGGATAAGCATCTCCTTCATTAGGCACCATCCCCTCATGTCCAATATATTGCCAACTTGGGGCAAAGATTTTTTCTTTGGCTGCTTCCAAACAAGCAGGATCCAAATAGAAACTAGTATCTATAGTCTTCGCTCTCGCAATATTAGGGTCTATAAAAAATGGGGCCATAAAGAAGCAATGAGGTCTCAAGATACAACTTTAGCCCCGATCTAAAATAGCTAAAGAACTGATTTTGAGCAGTCTATATGAATCTAAAAACCTGAGAAAATAATCATTAAAATACTAAAATATTTAGTTAATATTGCTAATAATTTTAGTTTTATGCAATTTATAGACAAAGAACCTGTAGAAGGAATGGCCACCCAACAGATTAACAAAAACTACCAGGCCAATCAAGTAGTACAAGCGAATGCCACCGGGTTTGGGGCAGCGTCGGATGATTTTATGGAAAGAGGCATTGACTTAAATGAACAACTAGTACAAAATAAACCCGCTACTTTTTTCTTTAGGGTGAATAGCGATGCGATGCTGGGCGCTGGCATTCATATAGGCGATACATTAATTGTAGACAGAAGCGTTCCTCCTAGTTCGGGCAAAGTGGTGGTGGCTATTTTGAATGGAGAATTTTTAGTGCGTCGTTTACAAATGCAAGCACATAGTGTGAGCTTGTTACCAGAGAATAAAAAATATGGCGCTATTCATGTAGCACATTTAGAAGACTATCGTACCTGGGGTGTGGTGACTTATGTGATTCATGCTTTATAAATATTTATGCAAGGTATTGTTGATTGCAATAGTTTTTATTGCTCCTGTGAAAGATTATTTGATCCTAGATTATTGCGTAGTCCTATTGTAGTATTAAGTAATAATGATGGATGTATTGTGTCTAGATCGGATGAAGCAAAAAGCTTGGGCATTAAAATGGCGGTACCTTATTTTCAAGCAAAAGAAATGATGGAGAAAAATGGTGTGGTTACTTTTTCTTCTAATTATCATTTATATGGAGACATGAGTTGGCGTGTAATGGAAACCATGAGAGCATTACTGCCAAAGGATTGTGTGGAAGTATACTCAGTAGATGAGGCTTTTATTAATTTAGATCATATTGCTCCCGAAGATTTACCATCTTATTGTACTCATCTAAAAACAACGATTGAAAATTGGACAGGTATTCCTGTATCTATTGGCGTAGCACCTAATAAAGTATTAAGTAAGGTTGCGAATAGATTAGCGAAGAAAAATAAAATAAAAACCAAGGGCGTAGTAGTACTACATAATACCCGTCTTATTCAAGCAGCATTACAACAAACTCCAGTAGAAGATATCTGGGGAATTGGATTTCAGTATGCAGAAAAATTAAAAACATACGGTATACACAATGCATATGCTTTAAGTATCAAAGACCTTAGTTGGGGCAAGCGTTTTTTGGGAGGCATTGTAGGCATTAAATTAATCAGAGAATTGAAGGGACATAAAACGCATGCGATGCAAGCGCCACGCACAGAGAAAAAAATGATTGCTACTACCAGAATGTTTGGAAGAGAAGTAAGTGATTGGCAAGAAATAGAAGAAGCCTTGGCGACTTATGCTACCAGGGCTGCAGAAAAATTAAGAAGACAACATAGCGCAGCAAGAGGAGTAAGTGTTTTTTTACTAAAGAAAGCCCCCGTGAACTTGGCACTGGCTTATTACCATCGAGGCAAGCAGGTGAATGGATATACCCTACTAGATAACCCAACCCAGATTACCCCCGACATTATCAAAGCCGTAGTAGAAATTGGTAAAAGCATCTTTGAAGAAGGAGAAATCTACAAGAAAGCCGGCGTAATTTTAAGTGATTTTGTTCCTGACACCGCCCTTCAAACCCATCTTTTTGTTCCCCCCTCCGACCCTAGGCGCAAAAAACTAATGCATGTTATAGACAATATGAACGCTGCTTACAGGGGGGATGTACTCAAATTTGGAACTAGTGGTACCCAAAAGAACTGGAAAATGCGCAGCGAGAAGCGCAGCAAGCGCTATACCACCAGATGGGACGAACTATGCTTGGTGAAATGAGTTCACTAACGTATTTTTGTCCAATTTTATACCTATGAGTCATCAGCTACAATCCAACGAATCCATCCCATCCAAGAAGAAGAAAATTATTGTATTAGGAAGTGGTCCGAATAGAATTGGACAAGGTATTGAATTTGATTATTGTTGTGTACATGGATTATTAGCGGTGAAAGAATCAGGATACGAAGCCATCATGGTCAACTGTAATCCAGAAACGGTATCCACAGATTTTGACATGGCCGATAAATTATATTTCGAGCCAGTATTCTGGGAACACCTTTGGGAAATTATAGAATTGGAACAACCTGAAGGAGTGATTGTACAATTAGGTGGACAAACTGCATTGAAATTAGCCAAGCGATTAACAGAGAGAGGCATCAAAATTATTGGAACCTCTTTTGATAGTTTAGACATTGCAGAAGATAGAGGACGCTTTAGTGATTTACTAAAAGAATTGAATATCCCCTATCCAGAATACGGAACTGCTTATACTGCTGACGAAGCCATCGAAGTAGCCAATAAAGTTGGTTATCCAGTGTTAGTAAGACCTAGTTATGTAATTGGTGGACAAAGAATGCGTATTGTAATTAATGATGCAGAAGTAGAAAGTTCAGTAGTAAGCATCTTAAAACATATTCCAGATAATAAGATTTTGATTGACCATTTCTTGGATCGTTGTCAAGAAGCAGAGGTAGATGCCATCTTTGATGGTGAAACATTCCATGTAATGGGTGTGATGGAACATATTGAACCTGCGGGTATCCATAGTGGAGACAGTAATGCGGTATTACCTGCATTCAATCTTACTCCATTGGTTGTGGAAACCATGGAATTCTATAGTGAAAAAATCGCAAGAGCTTTAAATATCAGAGGATTGATCAATATTCAATTTGCAATTAAAGATGATAAAGTATACGTAATTGAAGCAAATCCAAGAGCATCAAGAACGACTCCATTTATTGCTAAAGCATACCAAATACCTTATTTGAATATTGCAACCAAAGTAATGTTAGGTGCTAATAAATTAACCGACTTTACAATGGAGAAAAAACTAGACGGTTATGCCATTAAAGAACCGGTATTTAGTTTTGAAAAATTCCCTGGAGTAAACAAAGAATTAGGACCAGAGATGAAGAGTACTGGTGAAGCTATTCGTTTCATCAAAGACCTCCGCGATCCATACTTCAGAACACTATATAAGGAGCGTTCTATGAACCTTTCAAGATAAGTTTATTAAAAAATCAAGGCCCTCGTTTATGGGGGGCCTTGAAAAAATTATACGAGTAAAAATAATTGAGCCCTTAATTTTTCTTTAAGGGCTCAATTATTTTTAAGGGTTTACTCCATACTGATCTACTAGGTAAACAAGCGCTAACATATTTGCAGCGCCTAATAACAACTCACGCTTATTGACATTTTCAAATACATCAGTGGTAGCATGATGTAAATCAAAATAGCGTTGACTATCTGGTACTAGTCCAGATAAAACAATACTTGGATTGACTTTAGCCAATGGTCCAATATCTGCTCCACCACCACCTGCTGTAACTTCTGTGCCATAAGGTTTTAAGAACTTATTCCAAGACTGAAACTTTTTAAGTTGATCTGCAGAACAAGTAATACCAAATGCTCTTGGCGTAAATCCACCAGCATCACTTTCTAAAGCAAAAATATGTTGCTCTTTGTTTTCTTTAGCTAAGTCTGCATACTTATTGCCACCACGCATACCATTTTCTTCATTTGCAAATAATACAAAACGAATAGTATGTTTAGGCTGATAATTTAACGCTTTCATGGTACGAAGTATTTCCATAGTTTGTACAATTCCTGCACCGTCATCATGCGCACCTTCATTTACATCCCAACTATCTAAGTGACCACCAATGGTAATAATTTGATCTGGAAAATCTGTACCCTTTAATTCAGCAACCACATTGTTCTCATCCGCATCTGGCAAAAAGAAACCATAGGTTTGTATTTGTCCTCTAACAGTATTTTTCTTAGTTAATTCATATAAAGCTTTTGCATCATTAGGTCCTAAAGCAACTGCTGGAATTTTAGGATACGCTTCATCGTATTTCATTCCACCTGTATGTGGCTCATTATCTGGCGCAGTACTTAATGAATGAATCATTACTCCCACTGCTCCATACTTTGCAGCTCTACTAGCTCCGGTACTTCTATACACACCCATTTCACCATATGCTTGAAAGGTTTGCACTTTGGTTGGATTAAACACACTATGATAGTATACAATCTTCCCTTTGATCTCGTCTTTTCTTTTTTCTAATTCATCAAAATTTGCCACAGCAATTATATCTGCTTCCACCAACCCATTTGAACTTAATGAGTTGCCTAATGCTAAAGCAGCTAAAGGTTGATTGGTTGCAACTCCACCAATGCCAACGATAGCAGCAAAATCCTTACCCCCTCTTTGCCAATTAGGTGTTTTACATGCTTGTAAAAAAACCTTGTCTGGATTGAATGAAGCTAAATTTCTCTTACCCCAAATGGCTGCATTTTGTTGCTGAGGAGATCCAGCTAATCTACCACCAATTTTTTTGGTGAGCTCTCTAAGCAAGTCATATGCTTTACCATTGGTCATTACTTCGTCCACCATTTTCTTAATGGTTACACTGTCTTGGTTGGTTTGAGCTTGCGCTAAAATAGGCAAGCACAAAAGAGCTACAAATAAAGCACGCATAGTAAAATATTTACGTTCAAATAATAATTAAATATAATTAAACTTTATTGAATATTTAGTTGTTATTTGCATGTTCAATAGTTTTAAAATGAAGATTGGAATTGTTTGTTATCCTACATTTGGTGGAAGTGGCGTTTTAGCTACCGAGCTTGGTAAAGCTTTGGCTGAAAAAGGTCATGAGATTCATTTTATTACTTATCAACAACCTGTAAGACTGAATGGATTTCATGCAAACATATTTTACCATGAAGTTCGGGTACCTACTTATCCATTATTCGATTACCCGCCTTACGAATTGGCACTAGCAAGTACTATGGTGGATGTGATATTAAATCATGATTTGGATTTAATACATGCACACTATGCTATACCACATGCTTCTGCTGCCTATACTGCTAAACAAATTGTAAAACAAAAAACCGGTAGATCTGTTCCAGTGATAACAACCTTGCATGGTACAGATATTACTTTAGTAGGTAGAGATAAAACCTATGAACCAGTAGTCACTTTCTCCATCAATGAAAGTGATGCTATCACTGCAGTATCTGCTAATTTAAAAGAAGAGACACTAAAGCATTTTGATATTCGAAAAGAAATTCAAGTGATCAATAACTTTGTAGATATACGCCGTTATGATAAAAAACCTGTAGCAGCATTTAAACAAGTTATTGCGCCTAATAACGAAAAGATTATCGTTCACGCGTCTAACTTTAGAAAAATAAAAAGAATAGATGATGTAATGACCATCTTTAATAATATTCATAAGGCTTTACCTTCAAAATTGCTTATGGTGGGCGATGGCCCAGAAAGGCCAGTTGCAGAAGATTTAGCAAGGCAATATGGTATTGAAGCCGATGTGCGTTTCTTAGGCAAGCAAGAGCAAATGGAAGAAATATTAGCGGTAAGTGATATCTTCTTATTGCCATCAGAATATGAAAGTTTTGGCTTAGCGGCATTAGAAGCCATGGCAGCTAGTGCTGTTGTTATTAGTTCCAATGCAGGTGGATTAGCTGAAGTGAATATTGATGGAAAGACAGGTTATACCGCTGCTGTCGGTGATACAAAAACCATGAGCGAAAAAGCAATCGAACTATTAAAAGACGAAGTAAAATTAAAGCAGTTTAAAGCTAATGCAAAAGCGCAAGCTGCTTTATTTGATATACATCATATCATTCCTCAATACGAGGCATTGTATAGACAATACTGTAGAACAGGAGATTGTTAATTGCATTTTTAATCTTGCAATGCCTGACTAATACTTTTTTGAATTACTTGAATAGCTTCTATTAATTCATTTTTCGTTATACATAATGGTGGTGCAATTCTAATGCGATCTTCAGCAAATAAAAACCAATCCGTAATGATGCCATTTTGAATACATGTCGCTGCAATTTTTTTAGTCAATTCCGAACTGTCAAATTGCAAAGACATCCATAATCCCATATGATTTCTATGCACTATTGCAGGATGTACTAATTGATCAACCAATAGTTGCTCCTTCTCTTTCACTTCTTTCATCCAACCTTCTTGTAACAATACTTCTAACGCTGCATGACCTGCTGCACAGCTCACAGGATTACCACCAAATGTGGTGATATGTCCTAGCACAGGAGCATAGGTCAAACACTGCATCATTTTAAAACTACTAATAAATGCTCCCAGAGGCAAACCACCTCCCAAAGCTTTGCCTGTCAATAATACATCAGGTACTATGCCATATTGTTCAAAGACAAATAAGCTACCCGTTCTTCCAAATCCGGATTGTATTTCATCAACGATTAATAAAGCACAAACTGAAGCACATTTTTTTTGTAAGGCAATTATCCATTCTTTATTTGCAGGAGTAACACCAGTTTCTGCTTGTACCAATTCTACCAATACACCTGCAACACTATGATCTATTAAATCTAAATCCTCAAAATGATTATACCTTAATTGCAAAGTATCTGGAAGCAATGGACGATAAGCATTTTTAAAATATTCATCCCCCATCATACTTAATGCACCTTGCGTACTACCATGATACGCCCCTTTAAAAGAAACTAATTTAGTTTTACCCGTTACACGTTTTGCTAATTTCATGGCACCCTCTGCAGCTTCCGCACCACTGTTGGTAAAATAAACAGATTGTAAATTATCTGGCAATAAACTTGTTAATGTATTTGCATAAGCTACCTGAGGCGCTTGAATAAACTCTCCATACACAATAACGTGCATGTACTTTTCGGTTTGTTCTTGAATAGCTTTAATCACAGAGGGATGACTGTGTCCAATATTACAAACACTAAACCCTGCAATCATATCTACATATGCTTTATCATTTGTATCATATATATGTATACCCTTTGCAGAAGCTACTTCTATTCCAATAGGCTTATCAGAAGTTTGTGCCAAATGTTGGAAAAAGAGTTGTCTATTGTTTATTCTTGACATTACTAGTAAATTGCAGTACAAAAGTCGCATTTTTATGGCAACCATACTAGCAGTTAACGGGAAAGATCCACAATTTGGCAAAAATTGTTTTATAGCACCCAATGCCACTATTGTGGGAGATGTGAACATGGGGGATGATTGTTCTATTTGGTTTAATGCGGTAATTCGTGGTGATGTACATTTTATTAAAATGGGCAATAAGGTAAATGTTCAAGATGGTGCCATTATTCATTGTACTTATCAAAAGCACCCTACCCATATTGGCAATAATGTCTCCATTGGTCATAACGCCATGGTACATGGTTGTACTATTCACGATAATGTGTTAATTGGAATGGGTAGTATTGTAATGGATGCTTGTGTGGTACACGCTAATTCCATTATAGCAGCAGGCGCTGTTGTATTAGAAGGAACTATTGTGGAAGAAGGTTCTATTTATGCAGGCGTCCCCGCTAAAAAAGTAAAAACAATTAGTCAGGAATTAATCCATGGAGAGATTAATAGAATCTCCAATAATTATGTGCAATATGCCTCCTGGTTTTCAGAACATAATGATGCACCTGATTCGAAATAAATAAAAATTTAATAGCCCTGATCTTCAATACCATGCCATAGGTCTACATAGCTATAAAATCTGGCTTCTGTAATGATACCCTTTTCTACCGCAGCTTTTACCGCACAACTAGGCTCATTCATATGTTGGCAATTATTGAATTGACATCCATGCATCACAGCACGCATTTCTGGAAAATATTGAGCTAATTCTTCTTTATCCATATTCACTAAACCTAACTCACGCATACCAGGAGTATCAATAACACTTCCACCAAAAGGCAAATCATACATTTGAGCAAATGTAGTAGTGTGCATTCCTTTTCCACTCCAATCACTTACTTCTTGTGTAATAATATCTAAATCTGGAAATAGGTAATTAATTAAACTTGATTTTCCCACGCCACTATGTCCACTGATTAAAGTGGTCTTATGCTTCAATAGACTTTCTAATTGTTCCAATCCTTCTTGCTGCTCTACACTAATTAAAATTACTTTATAACCAACCGTCTCATACATGGTTTTCATTGATGCATATAAAGCCATTTCTTTTTCTCCATATAAATCTGCTTTATTAAAAACAATGATAGCGGGTATATGAAAAGATTCACATGCAATTAAAAAACGATCAATAAAACCTTGTGAAGTTTTTGGAGACTTTAATGTTGCCAAAAGTATGGACTGGTCCAAATTAGACGCAATGATATGTTGCTGTCTTTTGTTGTGAGGAGAACGTCTTGCAACATAATTGTCTCTATCCAAAATTTCAGTAATCATAATTGCCTCCTCATCACCCCCCTCCTCTATTTCAGCATGCACCCAATCTCCCACCGCAATTGGATTAGTAGAGGATCGATTGTCTAACTTAATAGCCCCCTTGGTACGGGCTTGATAAAACAGCCCCTCCTCGGATTTAATCGAGTACCAACTACCGGTTGATTTATAGACTCTAGCACGCATTGGATACGAAGATAACCCACAAAATCAATATCTTTGCTACATGAGTCAATTTGCCCACGATAAGGTGGTTCCGTATAGTCAAAGTAATGCTTCCAAGAAAGAGCAAGTAGCTAATATGTTTGACTCCATTGCTAAAAAATATGATTTCTTGAACAGGTTTTTAAGCCTAGGAATTGATCAAGGATGGCGTAAAAAAGCAATTGCGTATTTAAAGCAGAAGCCCCTAAATCATTTATTGGATATTGCTACCGGAACAGCGGACATGGCATTAATGGCTTACCGACAAATACAGCCTACAAAAATTACCGGCATTGATATTTCAGAAGGCATGATGCAATATGGTAGAATTAAAATTGCAGAAAAAAATTTAACGCATTGTATTGAATTAAAAACTGGAGATAGCACAGATATTCCTTTTGAAGACGCACAATTTGACGGAGCCATGGTGGCTTTTGGTGTTCGTAATTTCGCCAATTTAGAAAAAGGATTAACCGAAATCAATAGAGTTTTACAACCAGGTAGTAGATTAGTAGTGTTAGAATTTTCACAACCATCCAGTTTCTGGTTTAAACCTATTTATACATTGTATATGAAATGGATTACCCCTACAGTGGGTAAAATATTTTCTGGAAATAAAGAAGCATATGCTTATTTAAACGAGAGTGTAATTGCTTTCCCAGAAGGCAAAGCTTTTTTAACAGTTTTAGAAAAAGCTGGTTTCAAAAATGTACAACAAGAAAAATTAACCTTAGGCATATGCAGCATCTATATTGGAGACAAATAATTGCATCTTGCCTTTTGATCGGGCTAAGCCTTACTGGATCAGCCCAGATGACTGGCGTTAACCAACCAGATCATGATACTGAAAAATTTTGGGCTGGATTATATTTTGGAGTTATTTCCAATAATTATCAATATACAAGAGGTACAGGATTTTTACCTAGTTCTGTAGCTACTAATCAAACCAGCACTATACAGTCAGAGCCTACTTTATTTTTACACGGAGGGATTCCGGTAAGTTTTAGAATATATAAAAATTTAATATTCAGAACGGGTACTTCTATCATTTTAAACAGTGATATTAATAATAATTATACCAAAAAAGGAACTAGCGGTGTTCAGGTTTTTAAAACAAGCCCCATTTTCTTTCAGGTTCCTTTTGCGTTAAAATATGAATCTGATAGATATGATGTTTTACAGTACAAAGAGGCAATGAGACACTATATTTTTGCTGGTACCACTATGAACTACGACTTTAGTAATGGTTCTGTTTACTACGGTGCATCTTCTACACCTAACCCAGCTATCATAAAGGCTTTAAACCTTACCTATGATATTGGATTAGGCTTAACATTTGTCATAAATGATTTTGTAAGAATTTCTCCAGAAATAAAATTTAGCTACGGATTGAATAATTTGATTAAGCCTTTACCATTAGGAGCTACTTCAGTTAGCCCTTTGGCTAATTTGGATATGCTAAAAACAAATTTTATATCATTTTCCTTGCATATTGAAAACTAAAAAGATGAGTAACTACTTAATTAAAAATGCACAAATTGTAAATGAAGGGAAAATATTTTCAAGTGACCTACTCATTAAAAACGGAAGAATAGAAAAAATTGCTAGTACAATTAGTGTTCCCTACAAAATAGAAGAAATTGATGCTACTGGAATGTACCTTATTCCGGGCGCTATTGACGATCAGGTTCATTTTAGAGAACCAGGATTAACACACAAAGCCAATATTTACACAGAAGCAAAAGCTGCTGCTGCCGGTGGTGTAACAAGCTTTATGGAAATGCCCAATACCAATCCTCCCGCTTTTACCCTTGAATTATTAGAAGACAAATATGCTATTGCTGCACAAAATGCATTGGCTAATTATTCTTTTTTTATGGGCACTTCTAATGAAAATTTAGAAGAGATATTAAAAATAAATAAAAAGAAAAAGGAGATTTGTGGAGTTAAAATATTCATGGGCTCATCCACTGGAAATTTATTAGTAGACAACCCATTGATTTTAGAAAAGGTATTTAGCGGAACAGAATTATTAATTGCCACACATTGTGAAGAAGAGAGTTTAATAAGAAGAAATAAAGCAGCTCTTGAGTCAATTAAACCAGTATTAGAACCCTCTGATCATCCAATTATTAGAGACGATGAGGTTTGTTTTGAATCTTCTTGGAAAGCCATTCAATTAGCACAAAAATTTGATGCTAGATTACACATACTACATATTAGTACTGCCAAGGAATTACAATTATTCTCTAACCTAAGACCACTTGCAGATAAAAGAATCACCGCAGAAGTATGTGTACATCATTTACATTTTACTGCAGATGACTATGCTAAAAAAGGTAATTTAATTAAATGCAACCCTGCCATCAAAGCACCACATAATAAAGCAGCTTTATGGGAAGCATTATTAGATGATCGACTAGACGTGATAGCTACAGATCACGCCCCACATACTTGGGAAGAAAAACAAGAAGCTTATGCCCATGCACACGCAGGCCTACCTTTGGTTCAACACTCTGTCATGTTGATGTTGAAATATGTTAAAGAAGGTAAAATAAGCATGGAAAAAATGGTAGAGAAAATGAGTCATGCAGTTGCTACTTGTTTTCAAATCAAAGAACGAGGATATATTAGAGAAGGTTATTTTGCAGATCTAGTATTGATAAAAGAAGCGCCCTATACCATTACCAAGGATAATATTTTATACAAATGCGGTTGGAGTCCATTGGAAGGAACTCAATTCCCTTATCAGATACATAGTACTTTTGTAAATGGTCATAGAGTATTTAATGAGGGTCAATTTGACGAGTCTGAAAAAGGGCAAAGACTTCAGTTTGACAGACAATAATCCCTAACTTAGGCTAATGCAAGTAGATTCTATTACTTTAAAAGACATTGGCTTATTAGATAGCGAAGCACATACTGGCATTGCAACACATTTGAATTTTTGTAAAACAAATGGTGGGACTTTTTATTTTACCAACTTATTGAGCAACCCACTGTCAAATAAAAATGCCATTGAGACCAGACAGCATACTATTCAGATATTTATTCAGCAACAGTCTTTTTTTGAAAAGCTTAAAACCACCAATGGTACTACGCTGGTAATAGATAAATTTTTTGAGACAGCATTCAAAAAAACAAGCCCTCATCCAACTATTTGGGAGACATTCTGGTATAGACTATTTCATAAAGCAGATTATTCTTTAGTCAAATATTCTGTAGAGCATTTAAATACATTGATTAAAGATGCCGATCAATGGTTAATGGCATTTGAAAAAGAAAAAAGAAATCCAATTATCGAAAAATGGTACACAGCAATTGAAAAAATATTATCAGCAGAGCAACTATTACTCGTCAGAAAAAAAGATGAAATATTAAATGCAACAACTGCTTTACAATTAAGTCACTTTTATACCTATGATTATAAAAATCAAATCAAAACCCTTCTTCAGATATTTTACGAAATTGATGCTTTTAATAGTTTAGCTATAGCTCATATAAAATATGGTTTTGAATTCCCAACTTGGTTAGAAGCCGAATTGCCAATTTTCAATATTGAAGCAGCATCCCATCCGCTAGTAGATAATGCTGTAAGCAACCCTTTACATTTAGAGAGCCATCAAAATTTTTTATTCCTCACCGGCGCAAATATGGCCGGCAAAAGCACTTTTATTAAAACCATTGCTATTGTAATTTACTTAGCACATATAGGCATGGGCGCACCAGGCAAGAACATCCAACTAACGGTAATGGATGGGCTAATAACCAATTTGACGATTGCTGATAATATTGTAAAAGGAGAAAGCTATTTTTTTAATGAGGTTCAAAGAATCAAAAACACGGTAGAAAAAATCAAAGATGGGAAAAAGTACTTTGTATTAATTGATGAGCTTTTTAAAGGAACCAATATCCAAGATGCAATGAAATGTAGCACAGCAGTCATTGAAGGATTACAAAAAAGTAAAACTTGTTTATTCATTCTAAGTTCTCATTTATACGAAATAAGTAGTTCATTGACCCAATTTAAAAATATACAATTCAAATACTTTGAAACCACCGTTACAGACAAAGACCTTGTATTTCATTACCAATTAAAAGAAGGCGTTAGTCAAGACCGGATTGGTTATTTAATTTTAGAAAGAGAAGGCGTAGTAAAAATGTTGAATAGTTTATAAAGTATTCATACGCTATTTTCTCAAAATCCTAACAGCTATATTCAAGCAAAAATGCTTGTAAAAATTAAAGGAAGTGCCTTAGTTGGCATGAATGCAATTACCATTACTGTGGAAGTGAATGTTAGCATGGGACAAGGATACACAGTGGTTGGATTACCAGACAATGCTGTAAGAGAAAGCTTACATAGAACCGAAAGCGCCATTAAATCTAATGGCTTATTTATGCCAAGAACTAAACTACTAGTCAATCTTTCCCCAGCTGAAATAAAAAAGTCAGGTGCGGCATTTGACCTCCCCATTACCATTGGTGTTTTAGCTGCTTCGGAACAATTAGTGCATACCACCGATTTGAATGACTATATCATTATGGGAGAATTGGGATTAGATGGAAAACTCTACCCAATAAAAGGAGCTTTAGCCATGGCACAAGAAGCTAAAACGGAAAAGTACAAGGGTATCATATTACCATTGGAGAATTTTCAGGAAGCCAATTTAGTAGAAGGTATTCAAGTATACGGATTTTCTACCCTAAGCCAACTATTAGCATTTTTTGAAGATCAAAGTACCTATCAAAAACCTTTAGCTCAGACTGCTTATCATAAAAAATTAGATGCAAATCCTTTATTCATGGATATAAAAGGACAAGCTATACTCAAAAGAGCATTGACTATTGCATGTGCAGGGAATCATCATATGATTTTGATTGGCCCACCAGGGGCAGGAAAATCCATGTTAGCAAAAAGTATTGTATCCATTTTACCTCCCATGTCTAAGGAAGAAGCCATAGAAACCACGAAGATTCATAGCTACAATAGGCAGTATCAGTTTAATCAAGGATTAATCTATGAACGACCCTTTAGAGCACCACACCACTCCATAACGGATATTGCATTAATTGGCGGCGGCTTCAATGTACATCCAGGCGAAATATCATTGGCGCATAATGGTGTGCTATTCTTAGATGAACTGCCAGAATTCAATAGATCAGTTATTGAAGTACTTAGACAACCTTTAGAAGATGGCTATGTGCATATTGCAAGAGCTCAATTCAGCTATCAATTTCCTTCAAAATTTTTGTTGATTGCTGCAATGAACCCTTGCCCATGTGGTTATCACACGGATCCCAATAAAAAGTGTACTTGTAGTAAAGAAAGAATTAAAGCTTATTTCAATAAAATTTCAGGGCCTTTATTTGATAGAATTGACTTACAAATGAATGTTTCGCCTGTTTCATTTTTGGATTTACAACCAGGTATAGAGGATTATGATGCTTTTTCGGATCTTATTGAAAACATTGAATGCACAAGGAAGGTTCAATATAAAAGATTTGGAGAAGAAAGAGGGTTTAGGACTAATTCCCAAATGAGTACCTCTGATCTAAAAACCTATTGTCAATTAGACGCCCCCAGTGAAAAACTATTAGAAAAAGTAATGAATACATTTCATTTGAGTGCCAGAGCTTATACCAGAATCTTGAAAGTAGCAAGAACCATTGCTGATTTAGAGCAATCAAATAAAATTGAGTCAAAACATGTTTACGAAGCTATTCAATATAGGTGCAATGAAAGAGTAGGCGAAGATAAATACCAGCCCTAATACTGATTAGTTTTTAACATTACCAATGTACAGGCTTCTAAGGTCTCAATCCCTTTTTGTTGCGCAAGCGCCTCTAATTCAGGGTTTTCTGTACCCGGATTAAATATAATTCTTCTTGGCTGAATACCTAATATGGTATCGTAAAGGGGGATTTGTGCAGCTGGACCAATGTATAATGTGATCGTGTCAATGGTTCCAGCAATAGGCCAATCCAAATGTATCGGCTCCTCTTCGATAGTTCCTTTTTTTATTCCATAAGCATACACTTTATGTCCATATGACTTTAATAAATGTGTTGCCATAAAACTATATCGCTCTGGATTGGGGGAAGCTCCAACTATTAATGTTACCGGTGTTTTCATGTATCAAAGTTAGACAATAAAAAAATAAATTGATTTTATTATGTTACAATAAAAGAATGTATTTTTATGCGAAATCAACTTACTAAATAAATTAAAATAACCCCTTATGGCAAAGAAAGCAACTAAAAAAGCTGCTCCAAAAAAAGCAGTGAAAAAAGCAGCTCCAAAGAAAAAAGTAGCCGCTAAAAAAACAGCAAAAAAAGCTGCTCCTAAAAAAGCTGCAAAAAAAGCAACTAAAAAAACTACTAAGAAAGTAGTAAAGAAAGCTGCTCCTAAAAAAGCTGCAAAGAAAGCAACTAAGAAAGTAGCTCCAAAGAAAAAAGTAGCTGCTAAAAAAACAGCAAAAAAAGTCGCTCCTAAAAAAGCTGCAAAAAAAGTAGCAAAAAAAACTACTAAGAAAGTAGTAAAGAAAGCTGCTCCTAAAAAAGCAGTTACAAAGAAAAAGAAAGCTCCAGCAAAGAAAGCAGCTCCAGCAGTAGCGCCAGTAGCAGTGCCTCAAACACTTTTCACTGAGCCAACAACTGATAGCAATCCAACAGCTTAATTCTAGCTCATCCTAATTTAAATCCCGCCATTCTGAAATAGTTTAGCGGGATTTTTTATTTTAAACTAAAATGTATGCGTAAAATTTTATTTTTTTTAATGATGCCTATCTTTTGTTTTGCTCAAAACAATATAACTGAGAAAACAAAATCA
>JAFMEV010000124.1 GCA_017856545.1 Chitinophagaceae bacterium | reverse complement strand
TATTACGCCTGCGAAATAATGATATTGAGCCTGCGAAATAACAAGAGTCTCCTTTGGGAGACTCTTTAAAAAATATTCTAAATGGAGTCTCCGAAGAGACTCCATTTTTATGATAGATTACCAGAACCTAATATACATAGCAATAACAAATCCAAGTACAAGCACAATCATCGCAATACTTGCTTTAGATAATTGATACTTTGTGTTGTCTTCTTGTAGATCATTAGCATGTGTTTGACCTTTTACATCCAATAAGCTAATTACAATAATGAGTAATGTAGTGAAGACAAAGACCCAGCCCATTTGAATCAAATAAGGTATTTCAAAACTTCCGGACGAAGTTGGATATGCAGTATATAAAATAGTTTCATTACCTAACATACTTGGTAAGAACTTATCAAATAAAATAGATAAGACAACTCCCACCATTATTCCAGAGATAGCAGCTCTAGATGTTGTTTTCTTCCAGAAAAACCCTAACAAGAAAACCGGGAAGATTGCAGGAGAAATATAACCAGTATACTTTTGAATAAATTCAAAGCCGCCCTTTCCCCCAATACCTAAAGTATCATTCCAGTTTATTACGATAGCAATAATTAAAGAAATAAGAATCATGATACGACCAGTAGAAACAGTTTTTGTATCGTTAGCATCTTTATTAATATATTTTTTATAAATGTCTAAAGAGTAAATAGTAGAGATGCTATTGGCTTTGCCTGCTAATGAAGCAACGATTGCTGCAGTTAATGCAGCCATGGATAATCCTTTCAATCCAACAGGTAAAAAGCTTACTACTGAAGAATATGCATTGTCTTGATTCAATACACCACCTGTCAACATTTGATTTTGCAATGCTCCATTTTGATACAATACATAAGCAGCAATACCTGGAACCACCACCAATAAAGGCATCATTAATTTTAATAAAGCAGCAAATAAAATTCCAGTTCTTGCAGTTTTTAAATCAGCACCTAATGCTCTTTGAGTGATATACTGATTGCATCCCCAATAATTTAAGTTGGCTACCCACATACCTGCTAACATCATGGCAATACCTGGTAAACTTGAATAATCTTCAATTTGTTTTTGCGTAGAATTGGCAGTAGGCTTATCAAAGATCATATCAAAATGATCTGGTGCAGCTTTCACTAAATGTTGTAATCCAGCTAAGGCATTGCTTCCATAACCAAATTTTTCTGCTACCACTGTTAAGGCAATATAAGAAGTAATTAAACCTCCAATGGTTAAAACCAATACTTGAATTACATCTGTATATCCAATCACTTTCATGCCGCCCAATGTTATGAATAAAGCAAACACAGCTAAGCCAATCATAATTAAGTGAAAATGTGCGCCACCCGTTAGGTTATTGATTGCAATTGCTCCTAGATATAAGATAGAAGTAAGATTTACAAATATGTATAAGAACAGCCAAAAGATAGCCATGATCATCGCTACCGTTTCATTATACCTTGTTTTCAAAAACTGAGGCATGGTATAAATCCTATTCTTTAAATAAACCGGCATAAAAAACACTGCCACCACTACCAAGGAAATAGCTGCCAACCATTCATATGCAGATATGGCAAGCCCTAATCTAAATCCATTACCGCTCATTCCAATAAACTGTTCGGCAGAAATATTAGATGCAATTAAGGATGCGCCAATAGCCCACCAAGTCAATTGGCCTTCTGCTAAAAAGAAATCTTGTGTATTGGCATTGACCGTTTGCTTTCTTTTGTATATCCAAAAGCCATAGCTTGAAATCAAAACAAAATACAAGACAAATACTAAGTAATCATAGGTTTGCAATCCTTGTGACATAATCGTTGTGTTTGGTTCTTAAAAATAAGGGTTATAATGGAATTTAAGTACAATTTATAAAGCCTTATTAGTAATTTTATAAAATAATCAAAGCAAATGAATCCACATTTTAATCGTTTCAAAAATATTATCACCAACCCCATTCAATTTAAATTCTTTTTGTTGAGTAAATTACCTGCAGCATTTTTTGCAGGATTATCTATACAAGAATTCACTACAACAAAATCTGTGGTTCGTGTAAAACATAGTTGGTTTACGCAGAATCCATTTAGGTCAATGTATTTTGCAGTAGAAGCAATGGCTGCTGAAATGGCGAGTGGCATGTTGGTATTTGGACAAGTATATAAAAGACAGCCAGCCATTAGCATGTTAGTCGTTAAAATGGAAGTTGACTTTGTAAAAAAAGCAACAGGCGTTATTTTATTTACCTGTGATGAAGGTGAAAAAATTCAAGAACAAATCAATCAATCCATTCAAGATGGAGAAGCCAAAACATTTATTTGTACTTCAACAGGTAAAAACGAATTGAATGAAACGGTAGCGGTATTTAATATTACCTGGAGCGTGAAAGCAAAAAAATAAAATGAATACAAATACCTATATCATTGATGAACCTATTATTCATTATCAAGATAGTCCCAATGTTTTAATTCAACAAACCCTTGATCTTGGTTTAGGTAATTTATCTGATTCAGGTGCACTTTGTGTTCGTACTGGAAAATTTACAGGAAGAAGTCCTGAGAATAAGTATTTTGTAAAAGATGATATCACTGCTACAACCATTGACTGGGGCGGATTTAATCATCCTATTGAGGAATCTGTTTTTACTTCATTAAGAGAGAAAATTAAACATCACCTCAATCAACAAAAAGAAATTTGGATAAGAGATGTATTTGCATGTGCAGATCCTCAATATCAAATTTCATTGAGAGTGTATACAGAAATTCCATGGGCTGCTTTATTCGTTCACAATATGTTTATAGGAGTAGCTCCTAATCAGCTTCCTGCTTTTAAAGCAGAATGGACCATTTTACATGCACCTAGTTTTATAGCTAATCCTATCATTGATAAAACCAATGCCCCCAATTTTGCAATCATTAGTTTTAGTCATAAAGAAATTATCATTGGTGGATCTGGGTATACTGGCGAGATAAAAAAAGGTGTCTTCTCTATATTAAATTATTTATTACCTCAACATCATCAGGTGTTAAGTATGCATTGCAGTGCCAACTTGGGGGAGGAAGGCGATACGGCATTGTTTTTTGGATTAAGTGGAACAGGCAAAACAACTTTAAGTGCTGATCCTCACAGAAAACTAATTGGAGATGACGAACACGGTTGGAGCGAGCATGCTGTATTTAATTTTGAAGGGGGATGTTATGCAAAAACCATCAAACTAAATAAAGAAAACGAACCTGATATTTTTGGGGCCATTAAAAAAGGAGCATTACTAGAGAATATCCAATTTTTTCCAAATACCAATCAAGTCAATTATGATGATGCAAGTATTACCGAAAACACCAGGGTCAGTTATCCCATTGATCATATTCACAATATTGTAACGCCTAGTATTGCAACTATTCCTAAAAATATATTTTTTCTTACCTGTGATGCTTATGGAGTTTTGCCGCCCATCAGTAAATTAAACAGTGAGCAAGCGATGTATCAATTTATCAGTGGCTATACTGCTAAAATTGCAGGAACCGAAGAAGGAATTAAAAGTCCAAAAGCAACATTTAGTGCATGCTTTGGTGCACCTTTTTTGCCACTACATCCCAATACATACGCCAACTTATTAGGAGAAAAAATGAAAACACATCAATGTAATGTTTGGTTAATAAATACTGGATGGACAGGTGGACCATATGGTATAGGGAATAGAATGTCTTTAAAGGATACTCGCAGAATGATACAAGCAGC